>JAQUUP010000001.1 GCA_028693815.1 Candidatus Omnitrophota bacterium | reverse complement strand
CTAAAGATTCTTTAATTGAATTAAGCTTTGCGAATATCTTGTCAGCAACCTTTTTGCTTAAGTCGCCGGCTTGAGCTAAAGCTTCGACTTGTTTTTCAGCATCTTCTCTGCGCCCTGCTAATCTTTCAATAACATCATCCGGAACATATGCGGTCGGCAGCAGGCTTTTTCCTTTCATCGCCTTTTTAATTTCTTTCTTTTCTTCCTTGCTCTTGCCTTTGATGGCTTCTCTAATCTCTTTTTTGCTTTTTCCCTTGATGGCTTTCTCAAGATTCTTCTTATAATGGGCGATAATGACTGGGGCGTATTTCTTAGAAATATTATTTATTTTCTGCTTAAGATCAACAACTTGTGATTCTATACTTTTTTCATTAAATTTTATTTCTTCTTGGAAGCTTTTAATTTGCTTCTCATAAACTTTAAGATCTTCGTAAAGTTTCCTGGCTTCTTCTACTGAAACGGATTTATTTTTTCTAATTTCAAGAATCCATTTGACCGCTGCATCAATTTCTTTAAGAATTTTATTGAATTCAGCTTCTTGCTTTTCTTCATACTTCTCTTCTTTTTTCTTGTTAATCTTTCTAAGTTCATCAAGGCTTTTTAAAATGGCATTAGAATTTCTTTTTGATTCTTCCTGTAACTTTTTGTTTATTATCTTTAAAGCTTCTGTCATAGCCACTAAAGAAACTGTTCCATAAAGTCTTCGATAATGAGAAGTATACTGACCAAAAACCTTAGTAAGAGTGATTGGTTCGTCTGCACCATCTTTAAGTTCTAGATCTTGAGCAAGTTTATTGATTAATCCGATTTGCTGATGTGAGACATTTCGCTCAATCTTAGATAGCGGCGAGATCTTAACACTAAGGAAATTGAGTGCATCTAAGAAGCCCCACATTCCTGCTAATAAAATATCCCTTATGTTTCTTAAAACATCCTTTGCGTCTTTGCGCGGATTCACTAGATACATGCCCATCCAAGCAGCTACAAATGTGAGAAGTGGCAGTGCCCATAAAGCAAATAGAGTTGGATTAAATCCAGCAAAAGCTAAGATAATAACAGTCCAAAGAACTCCTTGGCGGATAGCATAATCGTTGCGTAAATAAATAACCTGCCACATCATATCTCGTGCAATCTCCGCGCCTTTACCTAATGAAGAAATAAATTTAGCTAATCTCTGAGAACCTAAGACACCGACAGAATTCTCATAAGTAAAGATCCAGTTAACAAAATACCAATAATTTCTTACAGCGACATCTTTAACATAGATGAAGAATCCTTTGAATAGTCCTTTGTGTTCTTCATAAGCTACGTTAAACCAGCCACCATAACTAATGGCCTGAGACAATACAGCACCAAATCCCCATAAGATAAGAGGAAGGCCTGCAAAGAGGTTGTTGGCTAAAATCAAGAAGAACGAAATAAGCCATTTGAGATATCTTGTAACATGCGGCTTCTTGAAATAGAATCCAAAACCATCCCACCAGAAGTTATCGATCTTATACGTCCATTCAACCTTAGGAGAAAGAAGCATCTTAACCGGAATACGGCCAAGCGCTGACTCGCCGCTATCGTTAGACCACTTAAAGCAAGGTGTCTTATGATCAGCGGCCTGATACATCCAGTTTTTACCTCTACGAACATAGCCGGTTCTTGTTACAGTGTATCCGGCATTTCGGAATTGAATGTTCGTTAACGAGTCTTCAGCAACATAGTCGTCACCGGAGAGCCCTTCAGACCAGCGCATAGGCTTAATGCGAACCATAAATTTACCATAAGCAGTTAAGCCGCCCATTAAATCCTTGCCCTGCTGAGCATGGAAGGTAAAGGCATTCTCACCAACCGGAACAATCTTTCCTACAATGCCGATATTCTTTGCTAAATAATGATCTATAACCGGAATAACCGCTCCAACGCGCGGGTTATACACAAACTCAAGAAGAGCTTCAGGGGTAGACCAGACATCTTCTGTTCTTGAATGGTGGTCTGCGTCGATTAAGTCTAAGGTCGGCCCGTGGACATACGGCAATGAAGCTGTTAACGAATTCCACTTGAAGAAGTGAACCTGCTCGCCTCTCCTATTCCATGTCGCGGTTGAACCATCTACAACCATAAGATACATTAAATGGCTAAGCGCCTGTTTGACTTGTTTAATTTTTCCGTTATTAGGATCTCCTTGATGCTTCCTTTCAATATCTGGTCTAATTAAGTCAGAAATGCATTTTGCTTCATTTACAAGATCTTGCTTTGTAATGTCTCCTCTCGAATAAGCTTTTCTTAAGAGTGGGATAAAATAATATAGATAGTCTCTCAACGTTATCATGGCAATATCATCGTACTTTTCAGGGAAGAGATCGCGTATCTTCTTTAATTTCTCAGGGCTTAAAATTCCTAATGCTGCTTTAAAAGTGCGGTCTTTTTCCGGCAATGCTTCAAACCCAGGCTCATAGAAGGCACCGAAAGATCCGGAATGCTTAACCATAATTCTATCTGTTTTATCTTCAACAGCCTGTGCAATTTCTGCCTCTGACCAGTTAGGCATAATCTGACGAATTCTATATTCCCAGCTGCGTTTTACCTTCATGGCAGATTTTCCGGTGTTCCATAAATCAGCCAAGTGGGTATTAGCCCACATAACCACATAAGGCATTAGCTTTTTATTGATTTCTAATTTCTTCTTAGGGCTTTTCATTAATTCTCTCATTCTTTCTTCTTCTTCAGGAGTTAGCTTAATTATTAAGCCATCGACCTCTATGCCTTCTTTTAGCCTCTCTATTAATGCAAGGTAGTATTCGGTCTTATACTTGGCAAGTTGTCCAAGACGAGTTGTGTGCGTTGCTTCATTGTTGTTTGGACTATTGATATCGTCTTCCTCATGGAAAGAAGGTTCTTCATAGCCTTGTTCTGATAGAGCATAGGCTAAGAGGTCACGAATTGTTCTCGGTGGAGTTGGTTTATCTTTTCTAACTTGATCATTGGCCCAACGGATAATACGATGATATCTTTCATCTCTAACTTCTTTATCGCCTTTTTTAAGAAGCTTTTGAATTTTAGCAATATTCTTTGCTCTTTGTCTTCTTGTGTATTCCTTGCCATCTTTTGCTAGAGCATCATAGATTGCGAGAATCTCTTCCCATTCTTTCTTTTCCATTAAAGTTATAAGAAGCTGGTAGTCTTCCTGGCTAGAAAGCTCTCTTAGGATGGACCTTTTAAAGATATCAACTCTCTCTTGTCCCATAGTTTTCTTAAGGTACCAGCCTTCTGCCTTATCAGAGAAAATTCTATCTAAGGCTTCAGCGAGTTGCTTATGTTTGACAACATCATAAATGTGATGTTTTTTATAGAAGTTATATGAAATAGCGCCCTTAATAAAGTAATGAATTGAATAGAATGTCAAGCGGAATGTTTCGAAGACTAAAGCATAGAGGATAATTTTGTAAACAAATCTAATTGCCTCAGGAAGCATAAGATTCCAGGTTGCTGGCAAGAAAACAGCTGCTGTAAAGGCAGCGATGAGGACAAGGGCGGTTACGGCAAGTTGCACGATATGCTTTTTAACAGCGCCATCAGGATTGGCCTTCTTGATGCTTGCATATCTTAATCCTAAGAAAGCTGCCTGAATAACAAATAGGCCACCAATGCCAACTAAAATCCAAGGACTGATGCTAACGAAGTAAGGAATACCTAAAAGGCTCCATTTGCCAACTGCGTTAAAGAAGAGGAATCCCATAAATACAAAAACGATAGAGAAAACGAGCTTTTGGTAAAATTTTCTTTCTTTATCAATAACATGCTCTTTAAATGGATTCTCTTTAGCTAATACCTTTTTGGCAATTTTCTTAGGACCTAAAATGAATTTCCAAACGCCCATCCAGAATAGCTGATAATGCTCTAAGCGGTTTTTAACGCGTGGTAGCTCAATAGCGTGTTCAGTTGTCATAATAACCGCTCTCATTTTTCTTAAGAATTCTCCTTTCTCAATTTCTTTTTCTCCGTCACATATCTGATTAAGCAGAGTATCTAGCTCTCTCTTAAGCGCCTCAACGCTTTTTCGAATATTTTCATTTTCGATGTGCAGCTTTCCATCTTCAGACATTTCATTCTGACCAAGAAGATATCGCATTGCCTGATTGAGCTCTTCCCAGAGTAAAGACCACTGATGATAGCGGAAATCGCCAAATCTATCTTTAATTTTCTCCTGCCCGCCCATCATTTGTCCCATTAGGATGCCATTCAGTGGCTTATAAAGCCTGTTAATGACCTCGATGATGCGCTTCCCATGCGTCTTGCTTTCATGCCATTTATTTAAGCGGTCATCTTTTGTTATTTTCTGATAAATCCATTCTTCAAGCCGCCCGTTCCCGTTGACAACAATCATCTTAAGCTGAATAACCTGCATCATAACAAATTGCTCTAAGGAAACGATGCGGGAACGGATGCCAAGGTCTCTGTTGGCTTCTTTTTCAAGGTCATCATTGGTAACAACATAATAACCTGACGGTGATTTCTCTCTTGGAAGGTCAAGCTCCTCAACATCCATAGAGAATTTGATAGATTTAATAAGCGTATCAAAGAACAGCGCATGCTCGCCTATGAAATTTTCTTCGCCCGGCTTAATGCCAAGGCCTAGATTCTTAAGAAGCTGATGAACTTTTTCTTTAAGAGCTTCTTCAGTTCTTTCGTTGATGGTTGTATCCTCGTTAAACTGTGCTTTACGCATCGCGTGAGCTAAAAAGCGGCGTAAAATTGTTTCTTCAGAAAGATATCCGCTGTATTCATTAAGCTCTGCAAGAATCTCATTAACGTCTTCTTGAATAAGCTTGCTATAAGGCGAACCCGGCAAGAGAGCTGAAAGAAGCTCCCCAACTTGTATGCCAACACCTTGTTGTGTCATCTTCATAATATCTTCAAGGGTAATATTTCCGCTTCTATAAGAGAAGGAGAAAGTTTTCTTAAGCTTCTTTAACGCTTTTCGTTGACGTCTGATATGAGCTCTCTGCTTTCTTTTCTTAAGTGCAGAAATAGTTTTTGCAAGGCCTACTCTTGCAAGCTCTTCAAATTCTTCATAAGTCTTAAAGCCTTTATGAGCTCTTCTTGTGCGTAAGATCTCAAAAGCTTCGTCTTTGATAAAACCTGCATCCATAAGATCGAGCACATCAGCTCCGTTAATATTCTTTCCTCTATAGCGGTTGCGGACAAAGATATTTCTTAAAGTTCTTACAACTAACGCTGGGAACAGTAAGAAGATGCTAGCTAGAATCCAGATAACAAGAGATTTGCCTTCTGCCCAGCGTTTAGCCTTTTCAAAAATGCTGGTAGCAGGCGCTTGTTCTTTAGCATCTGTTTTAATTTTTTCCGGATGAGCATCATGAACCGTAGCAGTAAAATCATTCTTAGCATTGCTTATAAGCTCTTCTTGAGATGTCTTGTGATCAAGGGCTAAGCGGGCAAGCTGAGAAGGAATGCTGTTTCGAACCTGATCGCGCAATGAAAGCTCAGAAGAATAAGGAGCTGTTCTTGTGTAATAACTTCCATTTTCTGTAAAGAGTACGTTGGCGTTCTTTGATAAAACTGATGATTTTGTTTCACCAAACTGATATTCTCCATCTTTTGTTACTTCGTAGTCTACGCTTTCTTCAGTTAAGAGATAAGCGTCACCCTCTTTATCGCTAAAGATCGTTGTTCTAAAGATGCTATATATCTCTTCGATAGATCTATCTTCATTAACTTCCGTGCTTAAGATCGACATGTCATATTGATCAAAATAAAGCTTCTGGCGCTCAGGGCCTTCATTGCCAAGGCTGTGATAGAAGTTATAATGCAATCTTCCGTCTAGCCTAAATGCAATTTCTTTTAAGGAGGCTTCCCTCTTATCTTCAACATCGTAGGACATGATGTCGCCTTTAAACTTCAAATTATGCGCCTTGGCCATCCAACGACTGTCTTCCCATAAATCTGTTTTCTTAAATAGAAGAGCATTAAGCCCTTTGTTCATCCAATCAACGCGGGCATATTGGGTTGCATCAGGAATCTTTATATCTTGAGTGCTAGGGATAACCTTTGCTGGGTCATATTTATAGGTATAACTTTTTATCGCAATACCAAAGACTTCAGCACAGAAAGAAGGACTGTTTGTATAAACGTCTTCTTCGCTTGGATGAATAGAGAAGTTTACCCATTTGGCGCTGCCTTGGGCAAATCCATTTTTGCCGATTTTTGTAAATCCGTTTAAGGTGATGCTTAGGCGTCCGCGGCTATCTTTAATTTCTTTCCAAGCTCTGATGGAATAACCATCTTGTCCTTTTTTAAGTCCGTCTAAGAAAGCTGTATTCTTGGCTAAAATAGAATGATTAAAGTTTTTCGCGTTCTTCATATTGGCGGGTAGAGAAACTCCGTATAAACGCTTAACATCATACTGAAGGCTTCCGGTTGTTGTATCCATTTCCGTAATATTGGCAAATGAATTAAGCTCTTCTTCCATGTCGTCATTGACGTCTGTCTTCATTGTGTAATCCGCAATGCCATATCGTCCAACATTTCCATTATAGAAAGAATAGATTTTCATAGAGCCTGGAGCAATGACGATTTCTCCTTTTTCGTTTAACTCGCCGTGCCATTTTTCAATAACGCGCCCTTTGACGCCTCTGATTTCTTTGAAGAAATTCTCTACGCTCTCTTTTCCGCATTTGGGGTTTGTAAAGACGTCAACAACGATTCTTGCGCTGTCTTTCTTAAGAACAAGATCTCTTAAGAAGGAAACGCTGACTTCTTTTTCTTCACCCTGGACAGCATATCGAGTTGCGGTCATTGAAGGAATTTCAAAAACCTTAAGGAGCGCACGGCGATGATCTTGGAAATCCTCATGAGCAAATTCTTCCTTGCTTCTAAGACTTAAACCTTCAGGGAACCTAAGGATTCCACTGTCCAGAGTAATTTGATTAACAAACTTAATGGCCTCAGGAACAGATTGAGCATTAAATAAATTCTTTTGAACGCTGCCTTTGACCCAAAGATGCCATTTGCCCTTAAGAAGCTTATCCTCTAAAGTGCGTCTTTCAACATAAGCCCCTGATTGCCTAAACAAATCAACAACAAGCGTAAACAGGCCGTCTTTATCAACCTTATAAGAAAATGTTAAAGGATCTTTCTTGGCCGGATTTTGAATATCGTATAAAAGACTATAATGTGAATTGCCTATATCAAAGGCAATGTCTGCAAAACCATCACTGTCGATCTTAATGATAGGCTGCTCGTCATTAGCAAACGCCTGATAAGAAGAATCGATAGGATGCTCATTAACATAAGGCATAAAGATCTTAACCCAGATAAGATCTGCAGGATTTTTAACAACAGCACCCGGAACACGACCCGAAACACTGTCTTTACCTTTAATATCCTGAATTTTCTTCTCAAGCTGATCTCTTAAATCAGATGGCAGTTCCTCATAAGGCATCTCGCTAGATTTAGAAACTTTCTGAAAAGCCTTATAATTAAGAAGGTCGACTGAATCTGCCACAAAGGTGTTGGCTCCCCTTTGATTCTTAACCTCAAAAACTTCCTCTTCAAATTTAATGGCCATCTCATTAGAATTTTCATCAATACCAAAATCTCTTACTCGCACGCCTGCCAAATTAATTTCACGGATAAAATCAAACGTTACGATGCCGTCTGCAAAGTTTGTATTATCGAGAAGATGTAAATATCTCTCGCCACGGTTGATAACCCAGCCAGTCTGATTGCCTAAATTATAAATGCCATTTGCAGCGTTATCAAAATTCTTAAAGATTCGTGAGGTTTTTTCTTTACCATTAAATTCATTGGTGTCTAGAATGGCTGGTGTTAATACAGCACCACTCTCTTCATCTAAGCTAGCAATAATGTTAAGAATGTTATTTTTTCTATCTGTTATAGTTTCAACAATAACTTTACCCCACGCATCGGCACCGATGTAGTCGATAACTTTTTCAATGCCATTTTCTTTCACATAATGCTGATAAAGAATAAATCGTTTTGTGACGCCGTCAGCGCCTGTAATCAATTTGATACCAAGTTCTTTTGAGAAATAAAGGACGCTATCCTTGGCCTTAGCGTCTTTGATCATAGGACGAACCGGCGTGTTTTCTTCCTGCAAGAACATGACTTTGGAGTCTTCAAGATCCCTGTCCGGGTAGAAATACTTTAGAGCTTTTCCTGCTGTGTCTAAGCTCATCAGCGTTGCGCCTTCCTCATAGATCTTCTTAGAAAGTTTTGCGCGAAGATCAGCATTGTTGAGATCGCTTGGGGAGTACCAGGATTGTTTAATGCCTTCTGGTACAGATGCGTCATATTCAGAAAAAAGAATCTGGCTAGTTCTAGCCGCTTTCTTAATTGCTTGAGCATCTTCGTTCGTTCTTAAAATTTTGCTTGCTTTTTTGGTGCTAAAATCTTTTAATATATAAACAGGCTTCCATCCGCTTAACAATAAATCTTCAACCACGCTATTATGGTCTGTAACTCGATAAGGTGAACGGATAACCCTTTCGCCTTTGTTTTGCACGCCATCTCGGTTTTGATCGTAATACCAATATCCCGATCCTTCTTTCTGGATATAGATTTCTTTTTCAAAATTATATTCACTATCGCGTTGAGGAATCCACGGAAGCCCATTAATCGTGTCAATACCCTCTAAGAACTGGAAGACGGGTTCCCACTCATCGGAAAGAATCTCGCCGCCTGTTTTAATCTTATATTGCCCTGCTTTATTCACATAAAGAAGACCGGCATCATAAGCATCTTCAATTTCTAATAAATGAAGACCGATGTGAAGCCTTCCAACAAGATCCGCTTTATGTCCACGAATATTCTTAAGAACCATAAGTGCTTGACCTGTAGAGTCACTTAACTCAATGTTGTCATAATAATACTTATTATTTTTCTTAATAATGCCGCCTCTGTCCATGCCAACGCTGTCTAAATAAAGCTCGTCTCTAATATCCATAACACGCAAAACTTGACAATCCTCTAAAACATCACCTTCAAGAACTTTTGGCAAACGACCATCAAAGTATTCTAAAATACCATTACCCTTAAGACCTTCAGCTGTAATCTTAAAAGCCTTCTGACCATAATAAACTTTACCAACAAGACTATCTTCTCCATAAACAACATCTACTTTTTGATCTTTTGGCGCTTGCACATCAAAAACATCTTGCACAAAATCATCTTTTTTAACAACGCTGGTATCAGAGATATCTCGTCCAACAACCCAAGCATCATTTTCACTAAATGGTTTTTTAACGGTCTTAATTTCTTTTGACTTCTTTCCGGAGAATAATGTCACAAGTGGACGAGAAATCATTGCCCCTAAACCATTACCTGCATATTGACCAGCAATTTGTGTACCATCGTTAAGCGTGTATCCAGCGCGAACAGTCCCTCTGTGATCATTTTCAAAATCTGTTTGAACACCTATGCTAATATTGTTTTTAAAATTCCAATTAAGACCAGCACGCTGCTCGCCTTCGACATAATTATAGAATCCTGTTAAATTCTTGTAGCCAATATTTGCTCCATAGCGTTTATGATTTCCATCAAGAGAAGCCTCGGTGCCAAATGTCACCTGACCTAATTTTGATCGTGCATTAGCAGACAAGAACTGTGCTGATTCTTTGCCCCAAGCACCATCCACCCCTTTAACTTCATTATTAAACGAAAGCCCAAACACAGTGTTTCCATCCTTAAACGGCTTAAACTCAGCACTAAATTTCTGATAAGCAAAAGCATCGTTAGCAACTAAAAGCTTATCTGACTCAAAAACTGTATTATTCGTTAAAGCATCAACAATAGTAGCATGATAATTCTCTTCCGATTTTCCTTCCATCAAACCTGCTTCAACCTTAAGGAAAAACCAAGGCGCTACTTCATAGCTCATGTTTCCGGCAACGCCTAAAACTTGATCTTTTTTATCTGTTGAAACTTCTAGTAAACCAGTGATGCCAAAATAGAATCGCCCGCTATCTGCACTAACACCAAAACTATTAACCACAAGATAATAATATTTATTAACAGTCTCACCCTTTGGATTTTCTTTGGTGCTTCCAAATTCCTCAAGGAACTTGCTTTGTCTTTCAACGCCAAAGTTAAGATTGTTCATCCAGCTTTGATTTCGAGGATCTGTTGTCACATCAATCAACCAATATTGACTATATGGAGCATCCTCAACAAATGCCTGCATAGTTCCAACATGAGCACCCAAAGACCAAGCATCTTTTCCAAAAGTTAGCATATTGTAAGCATCAAAATTGGTTAGGTTTCCTGCGCCTGGATTAACTGGATTAAACATCATTTGAGCAAAATGCTTTGGACTCATTCCATTAACAAACATAGCTGGAATTTGCTGACCATTATCTGTAAAGATAATCTGATCGCCTTTCAAAATTACAACATCCTGATCAATCTTAACCGCATCAAAAAGACTGTTAATCGTCGCTGCATCGCTTGGGCGAATCCAATCAAGCGTTTTGATTCGAGCATCAACTGCTTCGCGAGCTCCAAGGTATGCTGCATCATATTCAGCTAAAACATTCGTTTGAAGATCATAGGCTGCATCAATTTTGGCCTGAGCTTGTTTATATGTTCGATTCATTCTTGATTTAGCTTCTGTGCGAGTCTCGATGCCTTGATTCAACGTCTGCATCCCTTGCAATCCAGTCTTGTACGGGTGATTAGCAAATGTGTTAAGCCCTTCAACCGTCTCTAGCGCTTTATTAATTTGCTCTTCAACCCAATCTAAATATTTGGCTATCGCCTCACCATCTTCGCCAAAGAATTCACTAAAGAATTCTCTCATATTTTCCTGTGCTGCAGAAAGATTTGTATACGCTACAACTTGAGCATCGCGTGCATTGAGCTTGCGAGCAACAATCTCTGCGCCAGATTCAGCAAAAGGAATGGTGTCTAGAATAGAGTCATAAACTAATTCTGGAAGACCATAGTTCTTGTAATAACTGTTTACACTTTGATCAGAATTCCAGACACCATAAATTGCTTGAATATATTGCTCAATATATCCTCTATGAGTTGGCGTAAGAGAATCATTATTGTCTAAGATATAATTCATATAAGAAACTGTTTTCATCCATCGAGGAAGATAACCCATAACAGTATCTGCTTTGATATCATTATCATCTTTAAATAAATACTTTCGAATCGCTGGGATTGTATAAATTTTTGATTCATTAACTAATGGAGTGTTAGGATCATCCTTGCCTGTATTAAAATAAGCTTCGTTAACATCTTCGGTGTCGGGATTATCGCCATCAATTGGACCACCTTTGAGAGGAATGATTACATCATCAAGACCACTATAATTCACAATCTGCAACGCAGCTGCCTTGTTCAACCAGACAATAAGATCATCATAATAATTATATAAATCATCGTTAATCTCAGCAAAGGTAGCTGCGATAACTGAACGAGAAATTTGATTTCCACTAAAGTTTAATTGAAGAAGATATAACCCGTAAGCCATTGTGCCAGGAACAGGAGCATAGACATTGCCAAATACTCGTTCTTTCTCGTCAAGAATTGAAAGCAGGCTATCGCAAACAGCAATCCAATCGCTATTCCCTGCCGCTTGAGCTAAAAGAAGCTCGTCTTCAAAGAAAATCCGAGCGGTATCAGTTTTAAGTTGTTCCTCCAACAGATAATCTTGTGCTTGAGTTACTTCAGCTAAATCCTGCGGCACATAACCATTATCAAAAAGATCTTCATAATTATTTGCAGCAATCATGGCATTTAAATCATCGCGTGCCCACCCAGCTGTATCTTGGTTAGCTTCAGCGTCTAGAATATGTTTTGCTTGATCATAAGGATCAGATGTTATAGTTTGTCCAATCGTCTTAAGAATAGTAATCTGATCGTTAGCACCGTTAATAATTTCTTGGTTGTTAACAAGAGCTGAGTCCATATTGTTGATCCAGATTCGGCCAGTTGAATCTCGAGGGGTTTTCCATTCTTTAAAAAGTTCCTTCACAACAGCTTCAGGACCTTCTTGTTTCATTCTCTCTATAATATTATTGTATTCTGTTTCAGCTGCATTACTATTACCATCAGCCAAATCAAACGCCATTTGATAAATCCAAGCATAAATCAATTTTTCTGCAGCCAACTTAACGCGATTCTCTTCCATCGACAATATGATTCTATTTAAACCACCAGCAAGTAACTCTAATCCTACCTGTCTATAATACGATTCTGTTCTTGCCTTGAGAGCAACATCATAACCTTTGTTGGCATCTTGTAGAGCCCTGTAAGCATCTTCGTAAGCAATTTTCTTTTCTTTTAGCTCTACAATAAGACTTCCAACATCAACCCCTAAGTCTTTAAGCCCCGCGTCTAATCGATCAAAATCATCACCTTTCACTGAAGCAACAGAGACACTCATCGGAAGAGGAACAGATTTCTGAATTTTTTCCGCATCTATTCTTTGAACATTTGGATAAATACTGTCAACAAGCTCTTCTGTTGTTCCATCTTGCCATTCAATAAACATAAAAGCATCTTTGTGTTCTGGATTCTTAAGATTTGGACTATATTCAACAATCGCTTTTTCGCCGTTCTCAAATTGAGCATAAGTCAAATCTCCATTTTGGAAAAGATCAAGGGCTCTAAACTCATTTTCATCATAAACATAATAAACACCTTGCTTGAAAATCAAGCGAACCAACGGCACACCTAACATCATGGCAGGCTTTTCAATAAACATACCTGGAACTGTATGATTATTAAGGTAAGCAATCTTAAATCCAGCCGGAACAACTGTGTCATTTGCAAATGTTTCAATTTCTGTATTTTGCGACAACACATTAATAGAAACTGTATCGTTTAGGAAAACAGGTGTATTCTTTCCTGTCTTAAGATCAACAAAATATCCTTGTAAATTATCCCAAGAAATAGAGTCCATATTTTGACGGAAGAAATAATTCATTTGAGCTGCTCGATAGTTAAAGATTACAATCGGATAAATTGGCCGACCATTTGGCCAGTAGCCCAAAATGGTATCTTTCACAACAGGAGCTAACACAAGCGAATCAAAATAAACGGTGGTTCCCTTAGCTAAAGGAACAGAGTCAAGCTCAACATGCTTCATCTGTTCTAGAGAATAAAATTTTTCAATTAACTTTCCACCCTGAGAAGGATCAATTGTGCCAGCAAAATTATCATTACCTGTCATCAGCTGATACTGATCTCTTAAGTTTTGCAACATCCATCCGGTTGGAACCATATACGCTTGGCCTTCTTCAAGCCATAAGTTATAATTTTCGCCATATGGCTTTGCTAATGAATCGAATCGTGGTGTGCGGAAGAATTCTTCATGCTCTTTTGTTTCTTTATTAATTGTGTATCCAACAGCATCTCTTCCTTGGCGCATAACAAGATAAAAGATATTTGGATTCATACAATTTAGTGCGCTATCGCGGACAAACACGCTTTCTGTGCGACCAATTTCTGCGACAACGTCATACATTGGTTTTTCGTAAGCCCCGACTCTTTGATGCGGATTACCAAAAATAGAATAGACACCTTTTTCATATCCTGTTGTCTTAGCAAGACGTTTTTCTTTATTCATGAAAATTTCACCTGTTAACGTCATTGGAAGATATTTTCCTGTAAGATCTTCAAAAATAAGTTTTGTTGGTTTAAAGCTATGATATTTTATCTGTCTTTGAAGTTCCCAGTCATCAACGCCATTAGAATTTGTAACAACACGATACTCGTAAGAAGCTTTTGTGGTTGCAAATAATGCTCGAGAAAATCCATTACCATTAATAGATTTAAGATAAAGAAGTCCGCCTTCCCCTTTGTGTCGAGAAGAAATCCAAGAATTGCGCGCTTCAAAAATAACATGAACAGCAGCCGCATAACTTATGCCAGCCTGAAGAGGAGCAACTTCAACGCTTCCCTGCCACATTGCATTTAGTCCTTGTCCTTGCTGGAAAAGATCAAAAACTTGCATAAATTCATTATCAATAAATAATGTGCCACCAAACTTTGTGTCTCCAAACGGAACATTCCAAAAACCACCCACAGGATTCCAATTGTAACCTACAGCTCCTCTAATAGGCCATCCTGAACGACTCGCTTGAACAGATTCACGAAAAGCTTTTATTCTTTGCGCAACCAATGTATCTGGATGAAAAGCAAGGGCGTTAATCTGAGCATCATAAATATCAAGCGTAGCGTTTCCTAATAATGAATCCTGTACAGCTTGAATAACTTCAAACTTTTCTGGAGTCATGTCTTTTGCCTCGGCTTGAGCTTGAGCTTCTCGAATGCTTTGTCTAAAAATATCGCGTTCATTTCGAGTTTTAAGTGCGCCGGTATTTAAATGAACAACAGATTTTTGTTCTAAGCTAAATGGATTAAATCCTATCTTGGCAAATGTATGCCATACTGTCGCAGCCAAAGAAGGATGACGAGAAGCAATCCACCCTAAATTATTATCCATAATCTTCGTAGCATATCGCACACCACCATCAACGCTCATCTTGTCCAGCGATTGGCTATACAAGGCACCCTTCACTGTATCCCCAAGAAGAAGATATACAACTTCTGCGTGAGCGGTAAACTCACCAGCAATACTACCATCTCGTCTAAACGTAAAATCAAATCCTTGAATCGTATCTGTAGGGCTTATATAGACAGTACGAGTTCTTTTTTCATTAAAGTTTAAAAGATCTACAATGCTGATACCTGTCAAACTAGTTGTGTCTGCTAAATGTTCCAGGATAGCCCATGTGTGAACGTCTGTAGCATGATTATAATCTGGATTGTTGTCCGCTTTGGCGCCAACGTAAAATCGTCCTTCACCAATATCGTACATATCATTAATCAACCACTGATTAACATTTTGCTTGGCCTGTTTATATTGATTGTTTCCGGTTAGATCAGACATCATTCTAAAATAAGCTAGCGCATCTAAATTCTCTTCTGTCGATGCATGATTTATCTTTAGTCCAGCTAAAACACGTCCATCTTTTTGCTGTAAGTTCATCGCAAAATCAGCATATTGCCTCATCAAAGGAAGATATGTTGTGTCGCTTGTCTGCTTAGTATATTGAGCCATTGCCATGCCCATCCAAAGAACTGGACCGGTTGCTTTTCTCCACTCACGAGGATTCCCCGTATAAACATCATAAGCACTGTAAGGAATTCCTTTATTAACATAAAAGTTGAATATTTGTTGTGCAGTTGTTAAATCTCCAGCACTAAGATAAAGTATTGCTGTTATAGCTTGGTCATATGTATATCCGATGCCTTGAAGCTTTGAAATCTTATCAAAAGAATTATCAATAACTTTATAACTTTCGAATAATCCGGTGGCGGGGCGTTCTTGGTTGGCAATCCATTGAAGTTGATCTGCCGGTGGCGAAAGCCCTGCAGATTTCAAAATTTCTTGGATGTTGATTTCTTTAACATATGTTGAATCTAGATCTTGTGCTATTTGTAGCGCTGGCAATGCTTGGGTGTTGTTTATGATCGCAGATGTGTCAATTTTTTGTGTCGCAATAACCGGCACAACTGTCGTATCTACAGCAGGTGTTGTGTCTTGTGCTGGCGCTGGTGTCTGAGCAATCGTTGTTTGCGCTGTTGTATCCATAACAGGAATGCTGTCTTTTGCTACTGTATCTACAGCTACCGGCTCTGTATTAGATTGCTGAGTTACAATGAAAGGCGCAACTATTGTGTCAACAGCAGGAGTAGTGTCTTGCGCTAGCATTGTTGTTTGAATTACTGTTGGCTGAACTGCTGTATCCATAGCAGGTGTTGTGTCTTGTGCTGGCACTAACATTTGCGCAGCAATAGCAAATCTGCCTAAACCTCTAGCCATACTATCAAGAACAGCATTAGTACTATCTTTGAGAGCGGCAAACTTTGCTTTATAAACAGCATCAACGCTATCTTTATATGCTTTGCGAATGCTATCTTCACGAGCAACCGCAACAAGACTATCTAAGCTTCTCTGAATACTCTCCTGCTCTCTAGCAATTCTCTGTTGAGCTTTTTGAAGCTCAGCAATTTTTCTCTGAGCTGGAGTTAGTGTTGTATCTGGCACTACGACAGCTTGGCTATTTTGATTTCCTGTTCCTAAAGATGTTGTTGTTGCTGGCGCAACTGATGTTGTTTGCTGTGTTGCTAGTTGATTAGGTTGCTGGCTAACCGTTGTTGCGTTCAAAGGAGCAACTGGTGTTATAGATTGTGTTTGAGCAGACGGAACAACAGCTGCCGGCGTCACAACAATGGTTTGTCCTGGATAAACAAGATCAGGATTTTCGATGTTGTTTTGTTCTGCAACTCTATCAATAGCTGCCATTAAATCTTTTTCTGCAATCAACCCAATTTTTTGAGCATCCACAATAAAACCGCTCAATGTATTCCTGTATGGATCTGAAGCATCCCATTTACCATCCACAGTAACCTGAAAAACATTATCAGCATCTCGAACAAAAGTATGATGATATTTTTCTCCAACTACTACGCTTGGCAACATCGCCATGGCTGGCGCTTCCATCGCTGGTGCTTCCATGGTTGGTAAATCAATCGAGCTATTTAAATCTGCGCCTGGCAAGTCTAGTGTTGCTGAAGATAAAGGATTAAAGGTCCCCAAAGCTGAAACAACAATAAGCGCCACAATAGATACTCCAAAGGCCCAAATAAACGCTGTCTTAAGAGTAATCTTTCCATCAATCGTTTTTCTGGAAACCTTCTTGGCTTTTCTGTGTCCTTTGCCTCTAAATATTTCCATTGAAGTCATTCTGATTAAAGCCTCAACCTTAGCGCCCATATTGCCATTATCTGCATTATTTGCTTTTGTAAGCGTGTAAATCATTTCAAAATCTTCAAAGTTTAAAGCGCTTGTCAACAGCGTGCGAGCCTGCATTGCAGTAAGAGGCTTGCCTTGCTGTGTTTCTTTTCTATCAATCATCGCCTGATATTGATTAGCTAAAATTCCACCAATGGCCTCTTTAATCATCGATATCAACATCTTTGTTTTTTGTCTTGGCGTAAAATACCACTTGTTAGCAACTTCTCTTGTATATCTTGAAACAATGTAATCTAAGGCATAATCTCTTTGGCTTGGAAGATTTTCTTTAAACAAGAGCTTTTCTTCTGTCTTTGTTTTCTGTTGTTTTTTAGCCTTTAATGCTTTTTCAAATTTTGTTTTAGCCTTTTTAATAGCATTAATTTGATTCTCTATCTTAGAAACTTTTTTATTAAAAATTCGTAGTGCTTTCCAAAATTTAACTCCTCTTCTTAATCCATCTTCTTCTTTTTCAAAATTAGAAATAGCCTCTTTTATTAAAATTACTTGGGCATCGCGATATTCTTCTTGCGTAATTTTCTTAGAAATAAATCTTTTTGTTCTTCTGACTCTTATCCTTAAATCTTTAAGAGCCCCTTGCTTCTCTTGATTGAGCTCTATTAACACAGGATCATCTTCTGATCTCATTCGTTTTTCTTTTTTAATCTTTTGATTAATTTTCTTAATATCTGTCTTTAAGTCTTCAATTCCCCAAGAAACTGTTTCAATCATTTTTCCATAACGATGAATTGTCAATCGCGCTTTTCTTAAAGAATCTACAATGACTGACGATGATCCTCTTAGGAACATAGAAGTAGGAGCTAGGACATATGGCATTAAATTGCTTGAAGCTTTGTTTTCTTCGATAGAAGATGCCGCTATCTTGCGTCCCTCCCTGCCACGGAAAAGATTTGGCGAAGATAGCGGCTGTGCGATCAAAAGCTCCGGTTTTTCAATTCCATTCCTGCTCCGCCTCGGCGAGTCCGCCCGAAAAGCTGGGCGAGATCTCGGCAAAGACGGACCTTCGGCGAGACGGGCACGGAAGAAAGAGCGAACGAAAACCGGCAAAATATTTACCATATAAGAGAAGATAGCCGCTATCAAAATCATTACGTCCCTGCCACGGAAAGGTGATTTTTGCGATAGCGGCTGTTCTATAAAGGATACCGGTTTACCATCTTCAATCCTGCCACGGAAGAAAAGATGAGCGGAAACCGGCAAAATGTTTGCGATATTTAAAAGAAAAGCCGCTATCAAAGTTTCAATCCTGCCACGGAAAGATAATTCACTTGATAGCGGCTTGTTTGCATCTATATTTGAAATAATAACGTTTGGTGCACTTGTTTTCTTAGCGCGCCATTTAGCAATACCGAAAACTATAAATGCGGCCGCAAGAGCAATAATCGCACCTTTTGTCATGAAAGCTGCGCTTACACCAGTGCTTAATATGATCGGGAATAAAAGAAGTGGGCTAATCGCATTAACAACAATCGGAGAGCTTAACGGTGTCACTGGAAGAATTGGAAGCGCTGAAGATGTTTTGTTCATTTTTTCAATAGCACTGGAGGCTTTTATCCAAATCGGCTTTACTTTAGCCGGAACAACGCCGGTATGAGCATTAAGCAACCAAATGGTTTGGCGTCCACGATAAATATAGCTTCGCGTAATGGATTGTCCGACTTTGTTCTCCACATAAACTTCTCTTGAATAACCTAATTCTCTCTCGAGGAACGGCAAGAATACAGCCAATGTCGTATCAGCTTTACCAATTTCTTTAATAGCAGCTTTGCGAGCATCTAGATAGTTTTGCAACCCGGCATTATAAATCGCAAGAGTTCTTAATAATCTTTCTTCTTCTGACATCGCGTTCCACTCGGTTATCATCTCAGGAACAACGCCGTTACGCTGCAAATTATCTTTAGGCTGATTGTAAATATTGGAGAGATAGAAAATACTTAAAACAATATTTGTTTGCGCATAAAGCACAGGATCTTTATCTACGAGCTTCCCAAATTCACGATAAGAGCTTGACTGCTTTAAGATATTCTTAATATAAGAGCTCTTGATCCTGCCGTTTCGTAGCTGTGACTTGAGATTATTATAAAGCACGTTTTGTGTTCCGCCGATCATATGCATCGGATTGTAAAGGCTGTTGGTAATATCAAATGTGCTTTCTAAGAATGTTACGGCAAAGGGAAGTTCGTAGGGAACATTAAATTCTTTAATGGCTTCTACATAAGCACGATAGAGTTTTTCTTGCTGTCCGTCTTTTCTTAAGCCGCTTCTATCGGCGAGCTCTTGAGTAAGCTTGGCATAAACCTGGTCTGAAACGCTCGCTTCTTTTGTTGGGTTAACCGTATCATAAGTATATCCGAATACAAATATGAATTTATTCTGGATATCTCTGTTAGGAAGGGTTTCTCTTGCCTCACCTAAATTCTTGAGGCCTTGTTTGGCTTTAACAGTTTGAACCTCAATCGTTGGGAATACTTGACCTTCTTCGCCCGAAGATAACAATGCTCTATCAATAACAAAAGCTAGGTAAATTGCGGCTAATGCTAAAAGTATATGAACAATATGTGTAGATAAAGTGCTCTTGTTTCGATATTTTGTTTTCTGGGCAGCCGTTCCGATAACACCTGATCTCTGAAGGGCTCTTCGGATAACCCAAACGGCTCCAGCAACAACAGCAACAGCCAAGACATATTTAAAGAATTTAATTGCTATAATAACGCCAATAATTGCAAGAACAGTCTTAACTCCAGAACCACCGTTATCCCCGTTAGAGTTTTCAGGTCGAAGATTAATATTTGAAGAAACTTTTTGTGTAAGGATTGAAGCTTTAGGAGACAGAGTATCCCCGGCAAACAATGTGGTAAGAATTTGAGAAATGGCAAACACCGCAAGTAAACTTGCAGTCCATGAAATTCCTATACTGTTTTTTGCCTCTAAGTTAAAGCTTGCTCTTACTCTGTTTTTAGCTTCTAAGTTGCTTACCTTGTTATATAGAGAAGCTGTAACTCTCTCTACATAAGCTCTTGCACGATCCAATACGTTTGTGACTTGTTGTGCGAGCTTTTCTGTGCTCATGCTAGAAGACGCACTTTCCAAAGCACCAGGAACGCCAATTTTTCCGAAACTAGACGCATTATCCCCTAATACAACAGGTTCAAATGCATAAGCCTCGCTTATACTGAACATTCCTTGCAACGATCCAGCTAACCAAAGAACAGATCTCTTGAATCCATTGACAACAGCCACTACAGATATGTTTGCTTCCCTAATAAGAGCGTCAGCAGATACCTCTGTAAAGATTAAACCAGTCAATAAACTCAAAGAGCGAACTTTACCTTTTTCACCCTTAGTAAGGGACAGTGCAGGCTCACTGGAGGCGTTTAATCCAAGCACACCTCGGGCATTGTTAACTCGTTTGGCTAGGCTAATTTCACCTAACACGTTACCATAGAACAAGTTAAAGCTATTTACTACTTCGTCTCTTACTGTCTTCATTAAACGAGATAGAGAACTAGAAACTCGCATAATGTCCGTGACTTTTTGTTCCACATTTACTATTACTGAGCTGCCTGAACCGTCGTGGAAACGGTCGGTAGCCAAATATACCGTTGGAGACGTGCCAGAAACCAGTCCGCTTGAGCATGAACCCTGTGCAATAGCAACTTTCCAATCAACTTGATGCTCTGCACTTGTTACTGGTGCGGCGGATTTCTGAATCGCATCTTTATCGTTATGAATAGACCTCGCATACGCTATCATTGAGCTACTTCGCCCATTGCCATCATTCGCTGAACCTAATAATAAAGGCATATTTATCGGAGTAACTGGCATAATCGGAGCAGGAGCCATAGGATCCTTCTGCTGCCCTACAGGAATATCGCTAAAAGGACTGCTTGTTTGTTGATTTCCTAGATTTGGCAGAGGAACTTGCTTAAATTCTCTATTTTCATTTGGCGTTTGGACCGTAGAAAGCGTTTCTGGGGCTTGACTTGTTCGTTGTCCAACAAATATAGGTCTCATGGTCAATGCCAGGCTTAGAATTGAAATAAATGCTGTAATCGGCATTGAAATAGATGTGGCTAGATCAATCGCAAAAAAGATTGCTTCAAAACCTAATGCTTTCAATATATTTCTTGCATAAAGAAGAATATTCGAAGCAGCTGCTTTTTCACCATTTGGTGCATTTGCCCTATATATAGAGGAAGGCGCTGGCTTTTTAACTGCTAGCGATCTTCCTTCAACATTTGCCTTAGAAATTGTCATCCAAGGAATCATTGGTACAACTGGCGTAAGAGGAACACCTGGTTGCTCTATTGTTGGCGCAGTTACGCCTTCAACCCCATCAATCGTTGCATCCATTTCTTCGAATTGTGGAATTTCAATAACCGAGATATCAGGTGCAGACCAAAAAGATGGTGCATCTGAAAACTCTACATTTCCGACTATATAACGAGCTTCCTCGTTGCTTGGCACAAAGCTATCTTTATATTCATCTGAAACAGTAATAACCCAACTGTTGTCAGTATTAATATCTGAAATATCGACCGGATACTCGTAAACTGCCATATGACCATCTTTAAGAGTAGCTATCGTTTCTTTTCTTTCAGCAGCGGAGACATAAATCACCGAAGATCCACTAACAAGAGCCATGTCTCTAACTGTAAGCCCACTATTACCTTGATTATATGTATTAAGGAGCTCAATATTGCCAAGAGGTCTGCTAGAAAGCAGAGTCGAGCTTCCAACATTTGAACTTGCGAGAACCATTTCTGGAGCCTTTGTTGTAGTCGGCACAACTGCTGTCTTAGATTTTACAATATTTTTTGTGGCTACAAGCACTGTATCTAAAACAAGAGCTAAGAGCACTGACTCTTCATATTCAGGTAAGAAAGGAACCTCATCTTCCTCGTTTAATGGATTGTCAGATTCTTTAGCTGCAAAAACATATCCTTCTACAACATCGCCCAAGCCTTCTTTCTCAGCAACAAAACCTTTATTAATTCGATAAAAATCCCCGCCAACATAAATATGAACTGTTTCTCCGTATTCTAGCAATGGCGCAATAATTTCATTCTTCAAATCAGTAATCGGTGTTGCGCTAGTCGCAACTGAGCTGCCTGGATTAATGCTTTGAGGTAATGCACGAGCAGTAGCAAGCTTTGACGGAGTAACAACCGTCGCAGAATTCGCCATCTTTTGATCGCCAACAGATCTCTTTGTATCAAGAAATTGCTTTGTCAAAAATGCGGTAACTGCGCCGATAGCTAAGAACGATAAAGATGCCACAGAATAATCCCCGTGTGCTGAATTAACAAAATCAAGTCCTTGTTGAACAACGCTCTGTGCGCTAGAAAGCATAGGCAAGAAAGTCAAAACAATAGGAAGCATTGCTGCGCCAATAGCAGGAAGCACAGACGAAGTATTGAATCCTCCTGACTTTGTCTCAGAAGTTTTAACGCGGTCGCTATCAATATTCATAACAGAAGAAGCAGACTGTATCTCAATCACCGGTAATTCTTTAGGAGCCTCGCCTGTTACAGAAACAAGCTGCAACTGTTCTTTCTTGCCCTTAACAGCCATATAAGTGTTCCCAGCTCCGCCTTTAAAGACTCCAGGCAAGTAAATACTTGGCTCCATAACAAAAACATCACCTTCTTGAATAACTATGTTGTTTTGCTCGCTAACAATCAAGTTTTCTTCATAATCCTGAAGTCCTGTTCCATACCCCAAAAGAGCACCAAAATTCCAATAAGCATCTTTTCCATAACCTTTTTCTTGAATAATCTTATTTGATGCCCGAGCCAAGTCTCCATAGGTGACAGACTCACCTTTGCTCATCCTCTCGTTAGCAGAATCAATAGGCGACTTTTCTGCTTGGAGAATGACTTGGTATATCTCTTCTTGTTGTTTTGTTCGTTTTCCAAAAGCATAAGGACGGGACATATTCGCATTATATATTTGTCCATCCTTTTTAACAACATCTCCAAATTTTACTGCCTCAACACTTCCATCATTTCTTTTAGCTATTTCTTGAATCTTCTTTTCTATTTCTGGATTCTTCAAATTCATAGCCCCAGCTGTTTTCTTTCCGGCTTCTTGAATCTGCTTGCGTTCTTGTTTTGTTCGTGAAGCAAGGAAAATATGTTTTACTTGAGCCAAACCTTGATTAGCAGCTTTAATATCATTATTGCTTGCTGCCACAATAGCCTCACTCCAAATCTTTTCCACATTTTTGCTAATAGATCTATCAAATCCTGCTAATTTGTACGCTTCTTGACGAGCTTGAGCAGCTTCTTTATATTTCCGACCATCAGTTTTTCCTTCTTTCACAAGAACTTCTACACGCTGTGAATATTCTTCAAAAAGAATCTCGTTAGTCAAAATCTTCTGGTTATAATTCTTGCTGTCCAAAACACTTAGCACTTTTACTGCATCATAAGCTCTAGGATAATCTTTCGTTTCTTTGGCTAATGCTAAGTCAGTAGAATAATCACTAAGAGCAGATTGCACAGGATTATATTCTTGACCTTTGAGCTTGCTTACTTCTAGGTCAACCTCTGCGGCATTCTTCCAATAGCCCAGATCAGCATCCTTAGGCACTTTCTTTAAAGAAGCTTGCTTGCGTAAATGCGCAGCTTTTGCTTCCAAAACAGAAATCGTTGCTTCCTTAAAATCAGGTACTTTCGATGCCGCTAATTTGTTCCAATGCGCAAGCTTACTATCTGCATCTAAAGCATCGATCGCATCATCATAATAATGTTCTTCGGTAAATCTATTGATAAGCGTAGCAAAAAGATCTGCTTTTTCTGAATCTGAAAGACTCTTGTGGTTCAAGATGTCCTGCTGTACGCTTGAGCGCTCCTTCTTTGTTTTAAGCGGAGTCTTTTGCAAGAAGCCAACAAGCGTCATTATTTTATTCTTTTTGTTCTCATAACTTTGGACAACCTCGTCAAAACTTTTACCCTCTTGTGCTAATTGAGCTCCTGCTTCCTGAATCTTAGCATTTGCCTCCTTTTTCTTTTCCTTTTCCGCTAAGATTTCTTTTTTCTTTCTTTCTTCTTTAGCGTTCTTTAAGCGATCAATATCCATGACAACCGTGGTTCCAACAACAACTTTCTTTTTTCCTGCAATAGAAAATGTAGGCTTAATGGCAATAGTGTCTCCAGCATAAATAAGGTTTTTAACTTCCCTTCCATCATGATGCTTGCCAAAAAGATCTTTATCAAGAGTGTATCCTAAATGCGACAAACCCTCCTTCTCCATCTCCTGGTCGATCTCTTGCTTAATTGAATCCTCTAATTTTTTATAGTTGAGAATGTCGCCACTTTTAGTCTTCTCTTTACCGTTTTCAATAGCCTTCAGGGCAATCTCCTGAATTTTTTCTTCCGTTTTCGCTGAAGCTTGTGTTTCTGTCGCCGAAACTTCTGTCGCTAGTGTTGCGTTTGCTTGCTCTGGCGATAAGATTTCTGGCACCTCACTATTTTCCTTTGCATTCAAATCAAAGGTTGTGGCGAAATTGTATTGCTCAAGACCATATCCATCACGGCTTGGCGCGTTTACAACTACATCCATGATCACATTGGTTCCCTCAACAACCACAGAAGTTTCTTTCAAATCAAGAGAAAATTTATTTTCGCTATTATTTAATTTTTGAGCATAAGCTGTTTTGATCTTTTCAGCCTTTTGCTCATCACTTAGACCTTTCAGCATTCCCTGCTTTAGCTGAGATATAAAATCATTTTTGATCTCTTGAACATTTTGTTGATATGAATCCCTCGCATCTGATACTTTTTCGTTATCCTCTTCGCTCCGCTCTCCTGCTTGATTAACATAAACTGTATTAAATTGAGCTTTTAGTTTCTCTTCATTAGTTAACATTTTATACAAATCAAATATATGTTCACTTCTCAATAATAAATCTTCCCGTCCTGCAGCGCGAATAGCTCTAATAGCTTCATAAGCAAGCTGACTATTTTTTTGTTTATTTAAGGCTGATTGCCCATCCTTTTTTGCAGTTTCCCTCGCAAGATCAATACCCTGATCCAAACTTATCTTGCGTACCCACCACTCTTGGTCTCTCATTTCACCCATATCGAAATAAAGCTGAGAAATACTCCTGTTGCTTATTTTCGACATGACGCGAAGGTCTTCATATAATTGAGCACCAACCTCAACTCGAGTGCCATTTTTCTTAGTCACAAACTTAGCCTGGAAATTTTCCATATTGCCATCGTTATTTTTATCCACTTCTGTTGAGCCATGATGATCATATTCATGAACAAGATTATAAAGACCCGTGTCATCAATAAGAAGTTTGCCGTCTTCATCAACGATAAAATTAGAATGCGCCGCAAACTTTGTAACTTCGCCCGCAGATGATTGGGCTGTGGTGTTTTGTTTCGCGACGTCGTTATACAAGCCATCCGTATCAACAACCTCAGAATTATCAATAGTTTTTGCGATCTCCGCTCCAGTGGAATCCTTAACAAGGCTCAAAGCTTCTTCCATCTGTGTGCGTCCACCTTCTTTATGCTTAATCCAATACGTCATAGCTGGCGCCAAGGCATCAGAGACTTTTTCACCGTTATAATTTTCTGTTTGCGCTAAAAAGCGAAGTTCGTTTTCAACCTTACTATCGACATCAACAAAGCCCTTGACCGTTTTAAGAAAATCTAATCCCCATACTGCACTACCAAACTTTTCGTGGCCTGATACCCGCTGACGCATTTGCTCTAAACGGTGCAAATTTTCTTTTTGTTGATCATAATTATTTATTGACTTTGTTAACCGATCCTTCTCTTGTTGTTCACTTTTAGTTAAAAATGTTTTTTCCTTTTTATCTTTTATAGCGCTACTATTCTTTTTATTCTTTGCAGAATCAGCATCATCTACATAACCTTCATCCGCCTTATTCTTTGCTTCCTTATCTGTTAGCTTCTTTAAGGCCTCTTTGTTAAACTTTTGCCCTAAAGCAATTTGTTTTCTTTTAGTAATTCCTCGAGCCTTTCTCTGCTGTTCACTCAACAAATCAGCAAGCTCTTGATCCTTTTCTTGAGATGCATCTGCATAACTTAAATAAGCCCTATTGTAAAATTTATCTCCGGAATGTGCATAAGCGTAATAATTCGTTAAAGCCCTTAACGATTGCGCATAAATCTCATTTTCAAGCATTCTACTAGGTTTTTTACTCTCATCTGTAATGTCTTTTTCACTATCAAGCTTTATCTCATCGTTCACAAAAGACTTAATCTCTGTTGTAAGACCCAAAGATCCTGTTTTGATAATCTGAGGTGTGCCGAGTTTTTCAATGGCTAGCGGCTGATAAAGAGGTCCCTTCGCCATCATAGGGTCTTGTTTCTTTTGTTCTGAATTCGAACGAGAAAAGAAAATTTTTCTAAACACAGACATCTTCTTCGAAGGCTGGTCTAAAACATCATTCGCTTCACTTGTTACTGTCTCAGCAGGAAGATTCTTAAAGAATTCTTCTTGCTTCTTTTGCTGAAAAGCTACAACCGCAGAGAATAATCTACGATCATGCGACAATTGATTCAAGAAATAATATTTGTTTACTTCAAGATTGTCGTTCGTGAAAACACGAGCGTTTAACTTATCATCAAAGAGATAATCGCTTTCATCCTTCTTGTCTTTATCCTTATATTCGTTTCGCTTAAACGAAATACCTGTCATCAAATCACTAACAAATTCCACATGATCTGCATTATCTGCATCTAGCATGCTGGCCATCAAATACCCATATGCGTTACGCCTATCCTCGCTCTGCTCTGTCTGTGTTTGTCGCTGAGCATAAGCCATAATTTCAGAAACAGACATGTCGCGTTCTACCTCGAGAGATTCTGTTAGGGCTTTCTTCATCCTTATGGCATCACGCTGAGCCAAAAATTTATTTCCATAAACTTTTCTTTCGTCTTCTTGTGTATTGATCATATATTTTTGACCAGCTGCGATAGAAAGACCAGCAGCAAATACCGACGCACCACCTATAGCAGTGATTGAAACAATTCTTTTAAAGCCAGCGCTATAATCATATTCGACTAAAACGCGCTCTGAACCAGCAGAAGCAGAAGAAGGATTCTTTTTTCTGTTTTCCCAATATTCTTTTGATTTTTGACTAAGCTTTTCACCGTCACCAAGCTTCCGCTCAAGGAAAGACACTCTCTCAACTGCAAAACGAGTATTTTCTGCATTACTTTTCATATATTCAGGCAAAAATCTTGCTTCCATAGTATCGCGAAAAACACGCGCAAAATCTTTAGCTGTCTTAACTGTTAGAAAACCTTCTTGCCTGCTAACTTCTTCCGCAGTTTTAGAAGGACCCGTGCGGAAGCTTAAAGATAGCTCTTCTCGCTCTACTTTTAAAATATTCTGTGTAATATCATTCTGATCCTTTTTGCCAAGACTATTAAACAATGTGTTCTTATCACTTTTCCTCAACTGTTTTACAAGGCGATCCACGTCAGATTTTTTATCTGGATCTCTTTCTCTAAGTTTTTCTAATTCTTTAATCAAACTTCTTGATTTTGTCGTTTTAGTATTTAACAATGTCTGGGCTTCGGCTTTAGCATTGGCTTGTGGAGCCCCAAGAATCTCACGCAAAGTTTTTTGCTGAGCAACAAGTCCTTCTTCAAGAACTTCGCGCGCCTTGCCAGCTCCTCCCTGACTCAAGCTCAAAGAAGATTCACCTTTCTTATCATGAATTTTTTGTAATGCCTCTTCAATCAAACGCCTTGTTTTTGGACTACGAGTCTTTGCTTTTAAATTACGCAAATATACTTCTGGCATATTAGTTTGAAGCTCAAGCAACTGCTCAGCAAAGATTTCTTGAGTAAACTTTGTTTGATTTTCTCCTTTGGCTTTCTCAGCAAATTTTACAAACTCTTTTTCCCCGTATTGCTTAATACCTTTTGCGCCTTCTTTAAGAACATAAAGCTCTCGCGCAACGCTATGAAGCATATCATTATCTTTACCTTGCTTTCCTACCCATCGGAAACGACCTGACCATTGTTCAATAAAATACGCAGCTGTTGCTTCATCTGCAATAAGAATTGATTTGTCTTTTCTATTTCCAAGTTGTCTGCTTTCAAAAGTTTTTCCAAATGTCGAATTTTTCTCAGCCAAAACAACAATATTGTCTTGATTTCGCATCAATCTTTGAAGCGCATCAATATCCGATTCCTCGCTTCCGTTTTTCTTAACTTCTTTCTTAATGCCTTCAGCATCTTTTGACCAATTTTTAAGATTTGTCTTAGCCTTATTTAGATCCACCTTAACAATCTTTCCAGTTGCTAAAGCCACATAAGTCTCAAGAGGCTTGCCAGCTGTACTTTTTTCTGCAACCTGCTTAATCCAAGACTCATGAAACTTATCTCCACCATTTCTTCCAAGTCGAACATGATCCGATGCAACATAAAAGGCAGACAAGTTACCCTCACGCTCATTAAGCGCTTTTTTAGCAACTAGTTCAGCCGATAAAGCTTCAAAAGCTTGCTCATAACTAAGCTTTTTACCGTTAACATCAATCTTCGCAACGTTAAATTCACCAGGATTACTTTCACCTTGTTTCTTACCATAAACTACAGCGCTGTAATAAGTCTCCAAAAGATTAACATCTAAATCGTACAGCGTTCCTGTGGCTGCCATAACAGACCCACCGTTTTCTGTAAACATGCGGATAACATCTAGATCAGTTGACTGAGATCCTTCTTTATCATTAAAAATATTTTCTCCATTCTCTTTGGAGCTCCATTCCCGTTCCAGTATTCTGTTTCCTTCAACATGAAGAGCAACTTGCTGATACTTGTTGTGTACGCGAACATTTTCATTTGCGCCGCCATAACGACCTGCAGGCGTCCAACTACCGCTGGACAACTCTACTTGGTCTCTCGAAGTAATTTGCTGCTTCGCAAAAGCCAACGCCTCAAGGATAGATTCAACTTCTTTAAAAGTCTGTTTGCCTGTTGTCGCGCTCCATTCTTTAGCCTCTGCATCCCATTTTAAGCCACGAAGATTTTCTAGCTCACCGTTTTGACTCTTCCAATGAGGGTTAAGAACGCCCTCTTCAGTTTCAATTTTTAATTCAATCTTTCCTTCTGCTCTCAACATTTCAAGCTTTTCATTCATAGCTTTTGTTTTGACAGCTAAATCTTCAATCTTTTTAACTTCATCATTTTTCTTGCTTTCTGAAATTGGATTGGAAATCTGTAAGGATGGAAGCGCCTGAAGCTCTCCTTTATACAACAAAGTATCGTGTGAGCGGATCATCTTTGCTAACATCGAAGATGCTTGATCATTCTGATGAATAAATTTCAAATCTTGATCTGTAATATGTACTAGCCCTCCCTTACGCATCTTTGCTTTGATTTCTCTAGCAATAGCACCTGACCCTTGATTCTTCACAGCATCTAAATCTATGCCCTGAATCCGCTTTTTAAAATCTTTGAAAATCTCTCCCTTCATATCTCTGCCAAATTGACCGATAACACCCAAGAATTCTTGACCTGCCAAATCCTGAGTTTGACCAAAATTTTGATTGTACTCAACCTTATCAGCCTCCGCAGAAACAAGCAAAGGTGATTTCTGCCCTGTTAGAAGCATAAAAATATAGGTTGCCAAAGGCGCAAAAGAACTTTTGCCAGAACCTGTCTTTCCTAAAATAACATAAAACTTGCCACTCTTTGTATCTCTAAGGGTTCCAGCCTCTTTTGTTCTTGCCAATCGACCATCTTTGGTAATCTCCAATCCTGCTTCTTTAAGGAGATTTTCATTCCCTTTTTCCTTGATTAACTCATTCAAGAACTTGTGCTCTTGTGCATTAATTTTAACACCTTTTCTCGTGCCCATAACCTGGCGAACCAAAGAGTGAAACTGCACATCATAAGCCCCATCGGAAAGAGTTTCGTGCAATTGAGCATAGACATTTTTCTCTTCCCTATTAATCCTTACAAGATTGAAAGATCCTGGTTCTTTAGAAGCTTCAATCTTTAAACCAATTTTTTCCAACGCATTTGTTTTTTCCCCTGGGTTATTGCCTTCGTTTGTTTTCTTGATTATCTCGTCAAATTTAACCTTTGCCTCTTTGCTGATAGGAACACTACCCGACTCGCTTAACTGAGCTTTAAAAACAATATCATTCACAACTTCAAAATCACTAAAATTGCCTTTATACATCTCCGAACTAATCTTAGAAAGAAGTTGGCTAAGTTCCTTCTTAGCTAAAGCCTTATTCAAAATATTCTTATTAACCTTATTCTTGCCGGCGAGAGCGCCAATTGTCTCCTTAAGCCCAGGACTTGCCTCAAAAAGTCTTCCCATGAGGTCTCCGCCAGCGCTCCACTGCTTGTTTTCTTTTTCTCTTTTTTGGATACTGTTTCGTACAAAATCCTGACGTAAACCTCCCAAGAAGAAATCAGCTAAAGCATATGTATATTTAGCTGCCACATTACCATTCTCCATAACGTTATTCCAAGAAATCTTTTCTCTGGCCACATCGATAACAGAAGCAGCTAACTTGTAACCCTTAGACGACTTTGCTCTTTCTACAAACATTTCAGCTGTGGTTCTTCCTACATCAGAGCCTGACAGCTTTCCTTCTAAAACTTCCATCTTGTTAGCAGTCTTAAGCATTTGCTGATCCAAGCTAATATTTTTTTCAACATTTAATGATGACTTATTCTGAGCGAAAAAGCTTTCCTTAAGTTCTTGCGCCTTCTTAATACTTTTCTCAAACTTCTTCTCTAAACGATTCTTTCGTGTCCAGCTTGACACAGATTTACTCGTTTCAGATGCATTATCACTCTTTTTACCAGATCTATCTTTGTTCCTTGCGATTTCCTTTAATGATTTTCCAATCTCAACAACAGAGTTTGTTTTCTCAATAGCGCTATTAACAGACTCAGCCCATGATTTACCAACTTGGCCATCTTTAGATGCAGCCAAAAGCCCTTCTAATTCTTTAGTTAAATTAGTTAAAGAACTTGGATCCTGATCTTTTTCCTCAAGCAAATCCCTTATTTTGCCTATGCGCTTTTCAGCAGCTTCATAAGTCTTGACCAAAGGCTCTATAACACTTTTTCCTTTTTCAGGCCCTACAACCTGCTCTAATGCTTTGTCAGCATTTTTCTTCCATTCAGCACGATCGGCTTTGCTAGACGGAATCTCACCAACTTCTTTAAGTATGCTTGAGAATTGAAGCAATCCCTTGCCATCTAACTCGGTTACCACAGTATTTAAGCGATCCCGAGTTGTAACCAAACCATTAACCTCATTAAGCGCCTCTTGGGCCTGCGTGAGCCATTCCCTACTTGATTGATCTTTCTTAGGTCCACCTTGAAAATCTCTAAGACCTTTATACATTTCCTGATCAGACCTACTTGTCTTATTTGCCTTAGTAAGATTTTCTGTTATTTCTTTGCGTACTCCAAAGACCTCTAGTTCGGTATCAGCGCGAGCCTGCCAATCTTCCATCTGCTTTTCATTTTCAAAACCTTTTTTAAACTCTTTTTTCAAGCTCCTAAATGATTCCGATTGTCTATCGCTAGAAGCAACCTTTGTACCCTCAATGCTTTTGCCTGTTTCCTGAGCCTTCTTAATTCCTTCGATAACTTTTCCAGCGCCATCTGTTGTTTCTTTGATCGCCTCATAATGAGTTCCCTCAAGCACCTTTTCCTCTAAAACTTTATCATGTGAGGTTAGTTTTTCTAGGCTCTCTTTAGCTATCTTTCTTGTCCCTTCAGGCAAACTTTTATCATTAACTATATCTTTAAGCTCTTTAACCTGCTTAGCCTGCATTGTTTTTATATCCGTTTTTACGCTAGATTCTACTATTCGTCCATGATTAAATCCTGCCACACGAGCAAACAACGCCATGCTCACAACACCAAAAATCTCAGTCTTTTTCATACTCTTTTCAATATCATCTTTTTCTTTTAAGTCCATGGCAAGAGGGCTAAGTGGACCATTTAACTCTTCGTTGCTCAACTCTTCCAAAGCGCTGGCAATCTCGGCTTTTGATGCACCTTCAACGTTTGCATTAATAACACCAATTCTTTCAGAGTCTATTCTGGCTTGATCTCGCTTTGCATCTCTTGCGATTAACCCAGCCACAATAGGGTTGTCCCCGTCTTCTACAAATGCACGCAATCCTTCACCCGCTGTTCCGTCCAAGAAAACATTTAACCCTTCGGAAAAACCTGAAAAATAAAGCGCTCTGTCCACATGCCCGATAAATCCATGGGAAACAGTTCCCAACATCGTTTGCTTGCCGCCAGCCATACGCATGCGTGTCACTTGATCTTCATAACTTTTAAATTTTTCAAAAAATCTACCGACGCGACCACCCAAACGACTAAGACGTGAAAGAGAGTTTTCTGCAACAGATAAGCCCTTGCCTACAACGCCACCGCCAGACCTAGCAATGGCACCAACTCTTCCCTCAGCCATACTCTTTGTGCCAAGCCCGCCAGTGCTTAAAACAACAGAGAGCCAAAGACCTGTACGCGGACCAGACCCCAAAGCTCCAAAGGCAAGCTTTTCAAGCATGGGCATATTTTCCTTGCGCTCATCCGAAACTGTAATTCCTTCTGGAACTTCAAGCTCAATTTTAAAATCACCACGTTTTCGATCTTTCAAATATCCATAAAAACTTTCAAGACCAGCACCAGTAAGCTTAAAAATTGGATCAATAAGCATAAACGAAACCGCTCCAGAGCGCATCTGCAACTGAAACGCCTTGGCCCCAGAAACAGTAATACTTTTCGCTTGGCCTGGAGTAAGATGTGAAAGAAGGCTAGGTTTTTGCACAGTCATGCCTTTAGGATTATGAAATTCCATCAATCTTTCGCGAATAGATGCCGCGTGACCTGAAGAAGGTCTAAACAAAAATCCTGCCATAAAACCAAGGGTTGCACCACGAGTCGCACGGCGCATCAAGTTTTCACTTGACCACATATTTTTCGTTGATTCATTAAATCCATCTCTAAAGCTTAATGAGCTATTGTACCCATCCCAGATACCCTCAACATATCCGCCTAAAGCCACATCTGCAACAACGCCAGCTGCTGTTCTAGAACCATAGTAAGCAAGCCTGCCTCCCCAAGCACGCACAGCAACAGAAGTCTCACGAACAATCAAATTAGCAATCTTATATCTCTCTCCAAAAACTCTGCCGGCTTTTAAAGAATCAACTACTTTCCTATAAACACTGGCCTTTTCTAATTTTTCTATTGCTTTGTAAGAATCTCGAATGGCTTGTGTTGGTTTGAGCATGTTCTCGCCAGAAACCGTATTTTTAAATTTTGCCCAGCGGCTTGTCTTGGCAACTTTCGCTGCAGAACCAGCTTTTGACACCAAACTACCTTCTGCTGCTGCATTCTTCATACGTGAAAATAGCTTTGTTCTTCCAAGAGTGCCTTTCCAAGCCTTTGACAAATATTTTGCGCTAACATTCTTAGTGCTAGAAAATGCATTTTTAGCAAGACCAAGTCCAGGTCCCGCCAAGGCTATAACCCCACCAAACCAAGCACCCATCTCCGCACCCATCTTAGCCTGTTGCCAGTTTTCCTTCAAAGAAAGAAGCTCTCCATTGGCTATAAGGCTCATGGCATTACCCGTCCCAACAAACCACATAGCACTTTCTGCGGAACCCCGCAAAACAAAACCAGGGGAATAAACTAAACCTCCACCAATTGCCATACCCTTCGCAAAATTTTCAACAGACCACCCATTGATTGAAGAATTAACCACTCCGCCAGTTGCAGCACCTACTCCAGTCAAAACCCCCCGGCCTAAACTAGTTTTACTAGCACTAATTGCCTCAGCTGTCGTAGCTTTCACAAAACGCGCTCCTATCTTTGGTGCTCTCTTTAACATTCCACCTGAAACAAATTCGCCAGCCTTTAAATATGTTTTTGCAAACACTCCCTCAGTAGCAGCAAGAGCTCTACCAACCTTAGTTTGAGTCATAAGCGCATCTTTCCCAGCAGACAATGCTGTTCTTGCAGAAGCGACTACTGGAGCTACCTTAAGATAGCCCAGTCCAGCTCCAAGAGCTCCAGTCAGAAAACCATTGCCAATAGCAGAGGCCGAAGAGCTTACTTCTCCTGTTACGTGCAAACTAGCGCCATCCAATAATCTATCAAAAGCCACAAAACTCATCAAAGTCTTGCCCCCTACGCCAGCCCCTCCAAAACCCATGGTACCAGCGGCTGTCAGATATTCTTCAGCAGCACCCAAAACTTGCGCAATCGCATTTTGAGAAAGGCTTGTCCAGTAATTTCCACCCTGCTTATTTTCCTTAGACTGAATCTTTAATAAGGTCACGAGACTTGCAGATTGTTGGGCGCTCACCAATTCTTTTGTATAAATATCCTTAACAAGACCTTTTTTCTTATCAAACCAAGCTAATCCTGCATCTGCCATTAATTTGTCTGTTGGCCTTTTCCCTCCAGACGCACCTTTCATCACTGCTGCATAATCAGCTCTACTCAAAGACCTATTTGCTTCTTTTTTATTGCCTAAAGCATACTGCACACCGGCGTTTCCTAACCAAAAAACAGACTGAAAAATACCATCAAAATGCTCTGTAATCATTTGGTATTGCGAATCTTTTTGCAAACTCTTCATTTGTCCAGCAAGCCAACTGTCTTTTTCCTTAACGAAAATTCTTTCTTCTCTGCCTTCATGAATTTCTTGACCAAGATTGTTGTAATAATCTAAAGTAGGGGTAAATGAAAATTTGTTATCAGATGAGAAACCAACAGAAGCAATAATAGTCCTGTCCCCAACAGGCTTGTCCATTGTCACCATGCCGCTAGATTCGACCTCCCTGTCAGATTCAATGAATTTTCTTAAAAGCGATCCAAGCGCATCCCGGCGATTATCGCTAGAAGTTTGAAATCCATAAATAATGCTTGCGCCTTCAATAGCATGGTTAATTCCTTTTTGTTCCAAAATCTTAGCATAGTCCCGAGAACTGTACATTCTTGCATCGGTATCATAATAAGAAATATTATCAGTATAAGCTAAATTTTTTCCTTCAAAAACGTTCAAACCATTCTTGTAATCAGCAAAATTATCACCCTTGCTTTCATCAAACATCCATCGTTTAGTAATATCTTTGCCCCACTCCCACGCACCGGATTTCTCATACTGTCTCATCACTGTTGAAACAACATTCAACTTAACCGTAATATCTTTTTCTCCTAATTGTTCAAAAGGCTTTCCGCTGTCTAATCGTTGCTCTTGAAGCTTGATGGCACCTTCAATCTTATTATTATCTTTGAAACTAATAACATTTGTATTCTCTCCGCCTATGAAATCAAGAGTAGTGATCCCATCTTTTTTGCTGATGCCTGTGATCATAGAAGATTCCGGAGAAACATCGAGCGTGCTATACTTTGTCCAATCTGCTGAAGATTGGACGCCATCGCTACCCATTGCCTTTAAAAATTCCCATTTAACCCCTTCAGCCTCAACTTGCGGACTAACCGAAGCCCCGGCAGCGCTTAAAGATAAAAATGCTGGTACTGTACCTTCCAATCCATCAATAGTATTAATACCTTTTTTATCTTTAGCTGTAAACGAATCTACAATCCCTGTATCAAAATCCTGCAAAACACCAAAGTTAGTCGTATACCCTAAATTTGTTTTGTCTCCGCCACCTTCTGCTGTGGAATGGACAATGCCTTGCGGAATAAAGGAAAGATTTTCAACACCATAAATCGTCTTTTTCTTACCATCTTCGCCAACAGTTTCAGTCTCATACTGATACTTAACGGATTTCCAAGCATTTTCTTGACTTTCAACGGGATCATAGACTCTTAAAGTGTCTTGTTCTTTAATTTCAATTTTCTCAACAAGCTTAGGAGGGCCTAAAAGATCAGCAGGAGCATCAGGATCCAACTCTAAAATAACGTTAAAAAGATTATCCTGATGAAGCAATGTTTTATCAGAAAATTCTTTAGCAAATTCTTCTTGCGTAGTGCCCGCTAAATAAAGCTCACCATAAAGAGTAATATCTTTTATCAAAGTACCATTATCATCAACAAACGCAATATCTTGTGATAAGCCATCGTTATCTATAGCATTCGCAGCTAACCATTCTTTAGCAACATCTTTTAGATACAAGTCAACTTCCTTTGAATATGCCTTCTTTTCTTCAGGTGTTAGATTAGAATTTCTAAGACCTACGAGCTTGCTAGCAATCTCATTCAATAAAGCAGTGTTCCCTTTTTCGCTTCGCCCAATTTGTTTTTCTTTTTTCTGCCAAACACCAAAATGATATTTTCCACTGGAATCAGGCGTATTAAACAAAGCAAGTTTGATATCACCTTTTCCGTCGGAATAATTCCATGTCTGATCAAGCGCTGAAATTAAAAGACCTGCACGCTTAAGATCTGACGACGGATCACTGCCCTTTTCTTGACTATTCGTATTTTCCTCTCCATATTGATAATCTCCTAAAGCAACTGGACTAAAAGTCCCTTTTAGCATAAAATGGTTATTATCGCGCAAGGACACACCACCATTGGCTCGGCTGCCCATAAAACTCTGGGTATAAACACCATTGCCATCCTCACCCCAGCTATAAGCAACAAGACCTTTGATATAATCTTCACTAATCGTAATGTCTGCAGCTGTCTCCGTTTTGCCATCAAAAGTTTTTTCGGTTGTTTTAAGCTCTCGAACCCCATGCCAAATGCCTTGATTCAAAGCAAGAGAATTAACATCAACAGAACCTAAACTTTCTAAGGTTCCGTCTTTTGCCCACTCTGCTCCCTCCATAAAGGTAAGATAATTGTCACCTGACCCCATGTTAATTTCGATCTTCTTGTTAACAGAGCTTGTCTTGTGCACATTATTTACATCAACAGTAATGTTAGTGCGATAGTCTTCAGCCTGCTTATCAAGCCCGCTGCCGCCGCTAGACTTTCCATCTTTTTGAGCAGGAATAAGCAAGTTGTCGCCAGCAATCCTAAGAGAAAAATACTCTTTCTCTTGATCGGTTCCCTTCTCAGAAAACTGCGCTACAGCATCTACAACATCAAAATGGCTCTCGGAATAACCTCCATTTTTATCCGGTTCTGTCTGAAAACCTTCTCCACTTGAAAAATACATCGTGTCTGCATCAAAAATAGAAATCACATTTTTCTCATCATTCGTATTGAATTTGCGACCAAGAACATAATCATTAACATGACCACGAACACCTAGCCCAGCTAAATCATCTTCTCTAGAACCAAAATCCATACGATCGCCAAACCTCACCTCAACGCCAGATCCAGAGAACTGTCCTGCCCCAGCGATTGTCAAAGGACCTTTAAATCGTTTATCAAGCTTATCGTCTCCCCAATGATCACCGATCACAGCGTCTTTAGTATAAGCGATGCCGGAATAGCCTTCATCAATCGTGCCTTCCTTATTTAAAGCGTCAGTATACTCTCCTTCATGCAAAGACATCTTTCCCTTATTAAGGATATTGACATTAGTAAACATCGGCTCAAATGAAATGCTGCCATCCTCGCCATCTTTGCCCTCACGCAAAACAACAGAAGTTTCACCCCCGGCCAAAACAAAATCAGATTCGGGAAGAACACGATTCATATAATTTAAATTTAATTTTTCGGTTTCCACAGGATTTGGATTTGGCTCGCCTCCAAGCTCTGTAATACTCTGATCAATAAACGGCGAATAGCCAAAGGCAGCACGATCAAAAACAAGATGCAAGCCATCCTGTTCCTGCGAATGACGCGTATAGTCACCTGGGTTAGCCAAGACAATCTTCAAAGAATTACCTTCCTCTTTAATAGATTCAAAATCTGGTGCAAGAAAATCTGTATACGCTTTGTCTGCATATACTTCTTTCGCATAAACCTCTAAATAACCCTTTAGAGTCTCTGCTGATAAACTGTCATCAATACTGGTCAATTTTTGCGTCGCATCTACGCGAGCAATCGACAAATCTTGATTCTGCTTAAAAATTGTTTTTCCTTCTGCATCAGGATAAAAATCAATCATGTCTGACAATTCCTTAACAGAAATATCTGTTTTCAAAGATAGGTCAAAATTCTTACCGTTCCATTCTGCCTTTCCTTCTCGCAAATCAGAAAATTCTTGATTCATAATATTTTCTTTAAAATACGCACCTTGACCTTCAAAAGCACCATTCTGAGTAATGCGCATCGGGCCAAGAGTTCTTTCCTCGAACGGATTCTGCGCTAAATACGTATCATCAAAAATATGAATACCAGTATGACGATCGACAGTCTGCATGTCTCCATTTTTGCCATAAGAAAATGTTTTAAATGTTGGCTTAAAGAGGTATGTAGCATCCTCGAACATAGGATTAAAACTAACGCTTCCGAATGAATAGGCCTCAGGATTTTCTATATTATCACCTTTAAACAGCAAGCCAGATAATTCCATGGTAATGTCACCATGGAGCAAATTAACATCGGTGCCGTGAAGACTGGTCGTGGTCCCGTCTTCATATGCAACCGTCTCACCTGACATGGCCAGCGGAGCAATGAAATTTAAAACTGTCGGAGATGTAGATGTAGAAGAATCTTCGTTAGTTTCTGATGCAGGCAATTCTTTGGAAAACGACATTTTATCTGCCAAGAAAGTGTCTGGAGCTTGTTCACGACCCTGTTGTTCTTGAGACTGAAAATAACTAACAACAGGCTCTAGCGCAATCTTCTCTTCATAGCTCAAAGGCTCTCCTGTAGCAGCTTTCTCCAAAAGAGCAAACTCATCGCTACGCCCTCTATGCTCAGCAAAGAAATTTCGCCCCTCTTGCAAGCCATCCTCAGTCGCCATATCAAACGGTATCTGCTTTTGGCTTAAATTCCCTAAATCTTCATAGATAAATTGATTTTTGAGCTCTTCGCGCTCTTCAGGGGTCATGTTATTATATTGATTTGACGCCTGCTGAATAGATTGATTTCTTCTTTGATCCTCTGCATTTAAATACGTCGACGGGGCAAAAGCTAAAGAATCTTTAAAAACAAGATCAAAAGTATCGCGGTTACCTTCAAAATCAAATCCGCCTTTAGGACCTGTAAGCTCAAGACCAAGGCCTCCATCGTTAGTCATATAGATTTTATCGAGTATGTCGTTCAGTCCAGCCTCTGTAAGTGTGTATTCAGAACCACCACTTTTGTGGGTTTTGCCAATGTCTCCTCCTAGAGCCATCTTTGCATATTCTTTAACTTGCTCTTTGTCATATCCATCAATAGCCTGAAACCAACCATCTGCATTAATATGAGTCTTGTCAATTTTTTCATTCTTTCCATCACCAGTACGCCATTGCAACTCAATCAAATTCTCAGCAAAAGTATCTAGCGTTCCATATTGAGCATCCTCTGCGCTCTCGGTACTTTTCTCTTGTTCTTTCTTCTCTTCAATCTTTTCAATCTTTTGCTCTCCCGCAACTTGGGCGCTTTTTGATTCTGGATTTTGTTTCTCTCCTAAATTAATAGTATGATTAGCCATTCCATAACCCCGTGATGGAATGCTCACAAAATTCTGCTCCTCATTGTTTTCTGAGTATGCATCCGCAGAAGCTTCAGATGACGTAGATTCTTTTACAACCTGAACATTTTTTGGTTTTAGATTTTGCTTCTGATTGATCTCTTCCTCGCTCATCACTTTGCCGTCTTTTAATTGTTGTGTTTTAAGCGTATAAAGACCTTTTTGACGTTGACCAACAAGAGTTTTGGTTCCATCGATGCCGCCGAATATTTTAGATCTTAACGAAGAAACACCTGTCATTGCATCAAAGCCAAAAGATTCTGACGCAACTGTAGATAAAAATCCTTTTATTTCGGGATGAGGTTTCACAACTCGCGTTTGAACACTATAGGTGCCGTCGGTCTCTTTAACCGTGTTTATATCACCAACCTTACGTTGAGTATAAAAACCAAGGGGACCAAACAATCCTTTGCGCTTTGATAATTCTCTAACATCCAAATCAACAGACATCGCCGAGCTCTGAGACGATTCCCACTCCTCGTTAAGGAAATGCTGCCGTGCAACACCTTGATCAAACTCTAAAACATCATATCCGCGTTTTTTGGTTTGCGGCAAAATCGAAAACTCAGAAGAGGAAACATCTGCCAAATCAATTATTTTTCCATCTCTGCCGGTTAACTTAAGTTTATGTCGAAAATCATCTTTATCGACCTGTAAATTTATTGCGGTGCGATATTCCCAAACACAAAGATTTCCTTCCTTATCAAAGAAAGCATCTCGAGGAGCATCAGAAGGACGAACAAAAGGTGAGGCAAGATCGTTAGCATTTTTAATAATTCTATGTGAAGAAAAATCACGGCCAATATCAAGATTATAGCCACCATAAACATCTGGATTGCCAACAAGCCCAAAAGTCAATAGTCCTGAAAATACTCCGTTGATTTGATGCATTGACCCTTCATTATAAATACGCCTAATCTTGCCTTCGCTATTTTTCACAAGCGTGAAATTTGAATCCCAAGGGTTAGCGCGAATAATCCTGGTTCTTCCACTATCATTAGCAGGCGTTTCAATTCTACGATTCCCTAATCCTCCCCAACTTAAATCAAGAGAACCTTTTGAAAATTCTAACCCATGAACAACATTATTGATCGTCCATCGCGAAAGCTTACTTTTATGATAATCAATTAATTCAGATACATAATTAGTTTCATACATATTTAAAGAAAAATACTGCTGCTGAACACCGTCGATAACGTCACTTTCATCCTTAGGCTTCTCTTTCAAAGCATTCTCTTTAAGAGCATCTTTAAGCGCTTTATCATATTGGGCCAAATATCTTGGTCGCATGCCGCTCATTTTTAAAACATGGTCCACACGATAAAAAATATCCTGAGATGAAGTCTTGTAATAATCCGTGCCTCTAGCCTTGTCGTCTTCATAAGTCGCTCCGGTCAAAGATCCTAACCCGCCCTGCGATAGTAAATCGCGGCCAAAAAGTTGTGTCTGAACGACCATAACATTTGCCGCATCAGCAAAAAATTGTCCTGCCACAGATAAAACTTTTCCAGCGCCTGTTTTCTCTCCTTCAAATGGATCTTCGTATTCAGGCTCAGGATTCTTAAGCCCAGGAATCTTCAATTTTTTGTTATAATCAAAAACTTTTTTCTCATATGCCTCATTGTAACTTATTTGTGTTTTAACACGATCAGATGGTATCACAGGCGATTTCTTTAATTCGTCCAATCTAACAATGGCAGCTTCCCACTCTTCATCAGAACTTTCTTGACTATTAATGATTTCTTCTTGTTTTTTGATATCTTTCTTATAGGCGATCAAATCTTTTCGATACTTTTTCATTTCACGGTCACGTTTACGCTGTTCTGGCGTTCTATATCTTGGCTTGTTTTCAATCGCTGACCATGTTGCCGCAGTCAACCCTGTAATCGCTGCTGTCCCTAAAAATGCGTACATCTGAAACTCTAAGCTCGAAACACCTTTTTCGTTCTTCTCTCCTGTTTCGTAATTCACAGCTCCCTTCACATGTTTTTCTGCCAACCGATCAATGTGATACGCCACAAAAGATTCAATCGCTCCTTTCGAAAAAGTCCCTAATAATTCTTTTCCTAAAGGCTTAACATTTTCGCGCAAAGGATTTCCTTTAGCATCAAAAACCGTGCGTGTCGCTGGTCTTCGATAAACGCCATTGTCTTCACCAATATACCGGCGGATGCGCTTGTCATACTGTTTATCTGTTTCTCCAATTTGTTGACTGTTCTCTTCTCTTTCCTTATAAATTGCAATATTGCGGTCAGAAATCTTTCCGCGGTATTCTTTATATGATTTAAAATATAAATCATTATCGTCTTCTTCAGCCTCGCTACCATACCAAGAAAATTGCGAAATGCGATCTAGAGGTATGCCCATTGACATATATTTTGCAACAATCTCTCCTCTTTTTGCACTAGAGATTTTTTTGACATAATCATCAACTATCTTACGACGATCTTTACGAGAAAGACTTTTAGGATCAACGCCAGAGGCTACATAAGGTGTTATCTCGTAATGAGAAAAAGCTTCCTGCTCTAGCCATTCCTTCCTATCTTTAAATATAACTTTGTCTATTTTTTTCCAAACTTTATTTTGCTTAGCAACCTTTCCTAAGAATTTGATATACCCCTTATATTCTTTTTTAGCTGCCTCATAATCCACATTTCCTTTTTCATATTTCCCATCAGCATAACCTTCGACTAATTCTTTCTTTGCGATATCGAGCTCTCCAAGCGAAGCGCTCGCCTTCTCGTTTGCTTTAAAAAATTTGTTAAGTAATTTATTTGCTTTATTTTGGCGTTTACTTGAAACATTAATTGATAAGTTGTCGGCAGACCAATCTTCAAAATTACCATCAAACTCATCAAGAAAAATACCTGCTTCGCTTTGAGCCTTGAACATTTTTTTCGCATTGCGATATTCTTTACGACTATCAAAATCATCTTTTCGATTGCGATATCCTAAAAGAAAATTCCTCTCATTACCCTCTTTATCTTTAGCGGCTAAAGAACGATGACTCTGTGATTGAACAAAACGATCCCAAAAAATACCTGTGACCGAACTGCCGAGTTGACTCAATGATTGAACAAACTGTCCTTGAGGATCGTGCTTGCGTCCACCAAAAACCTTGGTGTCTGTGGCTAACATCCCAAGCCCTGTACCAGCCAACCCTAAAACAGCGCCTCGGCCAACCATCTTACCTTCAGAAACTAGGTTGCCTAAGAATATTGAACCTGCGCTTTTACCTGCGCCTTCGGTCGTTTCAAGACCAAGACCCAAAACTAAGTTAATTTCCTTTGTGTCGTCCTTAATAGCAGCATTAATTCCAAGCTCCAAAGCGGAAACCACTGTAACTGAAAGACTAGAAGCAAGAGACGAGCCCACTGTATAAACAAGATCTTTAACAAGAAGATTAGCATTAGGCATCTTATTTTCAATATATGAAGCAATCTCATAATTAGCCCAACCGCGCATTCCACCTACAACAGCACCAACGATATAGCTTTTGAGTACACCTTTTGTTGGATTAAGCTGAGACCAAATGCTGTCTATCACAGCATCGCTTAAATGTACAGCTTGACCGGCTGCTTTTATCATGTTATAGCCTTCAGCAGAGTTAATCAAATTTATAGATTCCTCAAGATCTGAAACTACCCCCAAATCTGAAGCTACCGTTGATAAATCCGTAGAACCCGGCCCAATCGAGGACGTATTAAATCCAGGGGCCTCCACGATAGCCTCACCCACGGCTTCTTTTACCAACTTATCTTTAACCTCTTCTTTCATGCCCTCTTTAAGTTGATCTTTAACCTCTTCTTTCATGCCCTCTTTAAGTTGATCTTCAGCCGCGTTCATAGCCTCTTCTGCAGCTTGCGAGCCTACTGTTAGTGCTGTTGACACAACAGAACAAACAATCGAAGTTGTTTTAGCATCCCAGCCCCATTGCATAATACCGAATTGTCCAAGAGAATTAACAAGTTTATATATCGCCTGGGCTTTCATGTAGGCGCCAATCACCTTCATAGCAACTCTTACTTTATCCGCATATTTTAAAGCGTCTCCAGCCCTTTTTATCCCTTGCCCATAACTAACAAACAACATGACAACGTCTACACCTTTAGAAATCCAGAAATCTCTCCAGCCCGTATCCATTGGGCCCATGGCTCCAAGATAACGATTATGCCATTTCGAACCCCAAATAAAAGCCTGCTTTTCATCAGAGACTTTCTCGGCATACTTGGCTAAAAAGTCATTTTCTTCGGCAAAAACAAACCCTGAAAATTCTTGGACAAATTGATCCAAAGGCAAAACTTTTGTTTCACCAATATCATTAAAAACAACATTGCCTTCTTCAAAGGCTTTAACAAAAACAAAATGTTCTGGATTTAAGTTTGCAATAAAAGGAGTTTTGACTTGCTGAATATCAACGCCTGAAATCTTAGCAGACATAAAATTAATTCCATAGGCATTAGCGATGGTGTCAATCGCATAAAGCGATGTCTTTAGTTTTGGGTCACCAGCCTTGATAATTTTACCTAAAATATCAACCGTCAAAGTCAAAACAGAAGCTTCTTCAAGTTCAAGGCCAATCTGATAAGAAGCCAACAAATCTTTTAAGGCATAAACACCGCAATTAATTGTGTGAGTATCAGGATTTTTAAGCCATGCGACCATGTCGGCAACACCTTGCTCATCAAATGTCGCATTGGAAGAAACCAAAAGGCCGCGCTGCTTTTCAGAGCCTGCAGCATCGCTATTTGGAAGAATAATTTTAACTTGAGGCTTTTCTTTGTCTTGAACTTGGGCCAGGACATGCTGGATATTTTCAGAAACAGTTTCAAACGATTTGTCCCCAACATAGGCATCAACGCTTTTTCGATTCCAAAGAATAGCAGGATTATAGTTAAAAGCCCAGCTAACCTGCTCTGGAACAAAAACAAGAATGACCACCAAAGCAACTGTGCGAATCCAGCCTTTAAATCGGCTCTGGAATTCTTGCGCATATTCTGGGGTTATATCATCTGAAGCTTTTGAAAACACTGGTTGGGGCTCATAAGAAGACTTAGTTAAACCAAAAAAAAGAGTTCTCATAGTAAAGCGATATACTTTACTTAAAGAACTCTTTATCATTGATTTAATACTTTGTCTTTTCATGGCTCTTTCAAAAAAAATGGGCTGTGACTTCCAGCCACAGCCCTTGGTTAATATTAATAATTTCAGGGTACTCTTTCCGTGGCTTTTGTAAAATCTAAATCAATCAATTCAATCTAATCTAAAGGTGGTCCAACTACGAATTAAATATAACACAAGAATCGCGTCTGTCAAGAATTGGACATTCTGTAAAGTCAACTACTGCAATAACTTATAAATCTTTTATATTTTTTTATTTTTTCTTGGAAACCACTCTAAAAGCAAGCGTTTGCTTTTAGAATTTTCTTCCAATTTTATTTTTTTATTATTCAACTTTTTATAACCACCAAAATCTTTCTTGCCCATCTCATTTACTTTTTACTCGACGACAAACAAAAGAAATAGCTGTGAATTAATTTTAAATTAAGACGAAAATCATTGTATTTCAAGTTGTTAACGTCCTGTATTAATTTTAACAACATGTTTATATTAGATGATAAATGTGACGTTATTGTGTTGGATTTTTGAAATTTTTATGATATTTTTTAAAGAAATAATAAATTTATTATATTCTGAGTGGACATTTCAGAATGGACAAAGAAACAAACAAAAAACAAAGAGAAGTTTAAATTTTGCTTATATCTATGGATTTTTTGTATTAATGCGGGAATTTAAACAATTGATAATTCTAAAGACTGAACGTCCAATCTAGGAAATGAAGGATTTATCCGCTGATACCTTTTATAAGGTTCCCTTGAAAAAACTGCAGAAAAACGGGGCCAGCAACAAGAATGGCGACAACAGGAAAAATGCAGAACAGTAAAGGCATGAGCATTTTTAAAGGCGCTTTTAAAGCAATTTGTTCACCACGCCTAAATCTCGAAATTCGCATGTCTTCCGAAATAATATTAAGGGCATCCGCAACCGATGTTCCCATGCGGTCTGCCTGAACAAGAGCTCTAGTGAATGTCGATAGATCTGGTATTTGGTATTTGTTGGCAAAATCTGTCAATGCGTCTCTTCTCGGCTTTCCAACATGGACTTCCTGCAAAACATGCTTAAGCTCTTGAATCAATATTGAAGGGGCCGACTTCTCAATAACCCATTTTAGCGCAAGAAGAAAATCAAGCCCGGCATTAACACACAAACTTAAAAGATCAATCGTGTCTGGAAGCTCCTTGATAATTAAATTCTTCACCTTTTTTATTTTTATTTTAACTAAGAAATCTGGAACATAAAATCCTGCAGCCAAAATTGTAATAAGCCAAATCATGCGCGACTGCGGCTCCGACATAGGATATGTGAAAAAGAGAAGAAGCCCTATGAGAAGCTCTTTGAGAAATAAAAATTCTTCTGGAGAAATATTTATGCGCGCTAAGACAAGCTCTCTTCCTAGCCTTTCACCTAAAGGTCCTGCGCATAAAGGCTTGTTAAAAAAAACAAGGTGCCGAAAGAAAGAATACTTTTTCTTTTCTTCCTTCGGCATGTCTACAAGCCCTTTTAAAGTTGGTCTGGGCTCTGGCCTTAAAGTATCATGAATGGCTAGAACAAGTGTAAAGACCGCAAAAAATTCCAATAGAAAAATAAAAATTAGCATATTTTCTAAAAATCCCCTATTTTACTAAATTTAATAACAAAAAATGTTCCAACAACCTGCAAAAAAGCTGCCAATATTAAAAGATTTTTTCCCTGTTGCGACGCCAACATAATATCAAAATATTGAGGATTTGAACTATAAACAAAAACACCGAACGCAATTGGGAGCAAAGACATAACAAATCCTTGTATTTTCCCTTGTAATGTTAAAGTTTCAATATTTTGTTGAATTTTACGATTTTCGCGAATCGTGGCAATAATGCGATTAAAAATAACCGGAAGATTTCCGCCTGTTTCTCGAGCTAAAAGAACAGCCGAAATAAACTGCTGCAGAGCAGGCGTTCCCATGCGAGCATAAAGCCTATCAAAAGACGCCTCAAGAGAAACGCCCATTTTGTTTTCTCCAATCAAAATCGCAAATTCCTGACTAATCGGGTCAGGCATCTCATCGGCCACAACTTCCATTGCCTGCAAAAGACTTAAACCCCCTTTGAGCGCACTATTAAGCATCATCAAAGCATCAACAAGCTGACTATAAAACATCCTTTTTCTTTTGCCGGCTAAAAACTTAATATAAAAACTAGGAAAAACAAAACCAATCACGCCTCCGACAATTGAGGCCAAAAGACGATAGTCTTCAGGTGCCGCTAAAAAAGCAATCACCGCCAACAAGAAAGGAGCCAAAATATAAAGAAAAACCATCTTCTTTTCTTTAGCTTGAACAAACATCTCGTCCATTCTTGTAGCCATTTTCTCTGCTCGGCGCTTATTAAAATCGCGAATAAGATCGAGGAGCTTCGGTAAAAAAATAAAAAAAAGACTACTTACCGAAAAAAATAAAAGCACAAAAGACAATATTTTCATATTTTTTAATTTTTACCAACTAAAGAAAAATGTTAATTTTAAACTCATTAAAATAAAATTTCTGACAAAATCACAAATACTGTTAAAGAAATAAATCTCTAACAAGGCTTACCAAGGATCTGGAGCATCCTTACAATCCACAAATTTTATAGCAAAAGCACTAGGGTGTCCGCAAGGAAGATCACCTAAGAAATATTCAGTGCAAGATCGACTCTCAACCCCTTCTTTTAAAAGATCGCTCATTAAACTCCAACAATCTAAATTTTCATCAGTTATCTCAGCCAAAAGAAAAGCTCCTGGCGTACCAAAAGCCCCAGGAACCGAATCAAAAGCCATAATATCCCCACAATAACCTTGTTGAGCGATTAAATCTGGAGACGACACTGATTCAGCGTCTGGATGCTTAAAAATATTTCTCCAAAAATTCGTGCCTGTAGCCCAATTAAGGACTCCAGAAGGTTCGTCATAACGGATAACCCTCACCTTCGTCATCCCCCCTTTAAAACACTTGTTTGTGTTGCCATAGTCACTGGCAACTATACACCTACCTTTACCTCGATAATCCATAATACTAAAATTTGCCCCATTGTTGCCGTAGCTATAAAATTCTGGAAATTTTGGCTCCACAGGACAATCATCGCCATTGGTAGATGGATTAATATTCCCTCCATCGCTTATACATGTCGTTCTTCTGCAGTTTCCATTGCATAAACTTGGAATTTTTGCTTCAACAAAAACAATATGCCAAGGACCAAATTCTTGACCCTCTTTTGGATCATCGCGCCAAGCATAAACAGCGCTAGAATTGTTTCCCATAGAAAAAGGCGTATGCTGAGAAGCCGAATTCATATAATCACGTAATGCTTTTACTCGAGGATCATTTAAAAATCCATTAATTTTATCTTTAGCTTCTTGGAGTTTATTAAAAATATCTTGAGATTCTTTGTATAATCCTCCCTCCCCATCAGGTCCAAATAAAAATTCTTTGCGTTGCAAAATTTTATCCGCAATATTCTTTATTTCCCAGATAAAATGATAATATACGTTCGGGCCCGACGGAATATCAGAATGACATCCTGTAGCTTGATCGCCTTCAGGAGGCTCGCTAAAATCTAAGCCAAATTGATCCGCTAAATTTTGGCATATTGATATGTTCTCGGGGCACTCAGTAAAACAAGTATTAATATTTTGAAGAGCATCGTCATAACAATCCTTAATGTCGCCTAATGACCCAGAGCAAATACCGGGAAAATAAGGAAGAGTGTAATTAGCATTCTGAAAAGATGTAATATGATTTTGTATTTCTTCGATAGTCGAAACCCACTTTTCTAATTTTCCAGGATTATCCACATCGCCTACACGAATCCAAGGTTCCACGCCCGGATACCAATCATCAAATGTTGCTGCTAAATATTTAGGACTCTCGGAATCAATTTCTAAATATTTCGAAATTAGCCCGTCTAATCCATTTGCTTTATCGTACCTAAAAAGATCAATCGCATCATTTCGCCATTCGTCTTGATTATTAACAGAATTGCCAAGCATATTTTTACCACAAGTCCACAAGGCAATGCAAGAAAGAGGACATGATAAAGGATTTGTGCAACAAGAGCTGCAACTCGGATCACAGTTCTTTCCAGGACACCTGCTATAAGGAAGACTTTCAGAACAATATTGATTAGCGCCTTTTTTCCAAATTAAACCTCCTACAGAATCATAGCATTCGTTATTATTAAGAGACGCGACATTCACAGTATCTAGTTTTTCGACAGCATGCCAGCACCTTTCTTTGTCGTAATCAGGATATTCGAGGCACATCGATCCATATGTTAATGCTAAATTTAAACTATCCGGATAATCTTCACAAAATCCTGAACGCTTATTTCCCATCCCATCAAAACCAAAGCCACTCCAATAACAATTTTCTTCATCAGTCTGATATGGAGGACGCACTTCATACCACATCGCTAGCTTATCGAGCTTCCACAAGAATGGATATAGCTGTCCTCTTGTATCTTGCTCAAGCCACTGCTCCTCTCCAGAATTCAAAAAAATAGCATTGCCGTTAACGGCAAATGTAATCAATTGGTTTTCATCATCTCTTCCTATAAACTCACGAAAAGATTCAAAGCTAACATTAGAAAATCGTTCATAATATGGATCATAAATATATCGCCAAGGAGTGCCATTGTCAGGACAGGCTGGATCAAGTGGGCTTGCTGAAGCATCACATCTATCATCATATTCATTATGATGATATGTTCCTACATCAGGGATATCTTCGTGCCAACCAGAATCCCAAAGACCCCAACCATCATCATCTAACGGCTCTGAATCAAAGGGCAAGGATCCTCCCCCTTTTGTAACAAACTCTCCTAAAGCCCTTTGAAACAACTTTACAAGGTTAGTTCTGTCGTAAGATTTCTCTGCCAAAGCATGAACTCTTTTACCAAATAGAAAATTAAAACGACTAATTTTCTCATTAGTCCCTTCCGGGGTACCATCACCATAATAATAGCCATCCATATCATCATCACCAATCTCTGGAAGCTGAAATGAATCAGTAACTAAAGACTGAAGGGCAGTCATGAGACCTTGATCACGAATCTGCTGATTAATCTCAAGATCACTAAATGATTTATTCCATGAAGAAATAATCTTACCTTGGCCGATAGACTTAACTCCCATCTCTACGAGATCTGCCCCAACATTGATCCAAGCATTTCCAGCGGCTTTTCCTGTAACTGCAGCAGCACCAGGAACAAGACTTGCAATGGTCAACCCTACAGCACAGACCAAGTCAATAATAAACCCCACAATTTGCTTGCCCCATCCTGCCCCTTTTACAGTTAAAACGGAAGGACAATCAACATTATCCCTAATCCCTTCCATATAATAAGCTTCAACATAACTTGCAACCGAAGAAGCTAAAACAGCGGCAGTCGTATCAGAAACAACAGTTAACGCTGTTTTAATTTGAGAAATTTTTCCTAAATTAATAATAACGGACGTCAAGACCAGCAAAATAGCTAAAAAAACAACAAGCACAATAGCAATCTGCCCTTGCAGTCTTTTTCTTTGAGGACGACAGCTAAAACGTAACCATTGATTAAAAATCTGTAACATCAAACACTCTCCTTATGCCTCAAAATATTATTGCATTAAACTTTCTTGAAAAATTAAATTTAGCTGAGGAATTTCCTCTGATGGCCTTGTCATCTGATCTTTAAACTCCCACCATTCAGCGTTATCCGCAGGAGGATTTTGCTTAACACTTTCATTGCTTACAATAGGTCTAACAAAAATAATACCAGCCCATTGAAGAGCTTTAACGCAGCTGTAAAAAATAAGCATCACCACAATAAATGCAAAGACAAATTCCAATGTTGCTTGCGCTTTTTTTTGGTTTATTTTTATTTTTACCATTTTTTCTCTCTTGGCTTTATTTACTTTTTCTTCAAACTAAAATGTATTAATCCTGCGTTATAAATTTAACTCCTTTTCTATCTTCCATAACAGTGCGCACATAAAGAATATTTGTTCCATAATCAAAACATGTTTTATATTTCGCGTTATAAGCATCTCCGTCGCAACAATCCAAAGTGTTGCATGCCATCTCAACAGATAAATTGTCGCTGCTGCAATAATCGGGTTTTTCCGAGAAACCATAACCCACGTCATCTTTTGCGTGGCTATAACAACCTCCTGCCCCAATCAAACCTTTTTTTGGACAAAAACATCCTGTATTATTGCTTAACTGAATCTTACGCTCAATGATATCTAAAGAATTCTGAGTTTGTCTCGTTTTTTTCTCAATAGAACCAGAGGCAATCTCTTCTTGATCAACAATTAATTGTCCAGAAGAAAACGTTGTGATCTTTGCCTGGTCGCTCACAAGGCCAGGACTTGGTTTTCCAGCAACTTTGTCTGCAGTATCATACGTCATGTCAAGATCACCTGCTTGATAATCTAAAACCTTTAGCTGTGTAACCACCATACAAATACCCGCATCAGCAAATGGCCACAAAGCATCTCCGTATTCTCCGGGCTCCAAAAGATTATATGTACTTTCTAGCATAATGTTCCCACCGCAACCTTTTATCGCAATTAAAGTTAAAATCTGCTCTTCCTTTTTATCAAAATCAACATCAAGCACGGTCTGAGCGCCATCCTTATAAGGCTGTATGCCCCACAACGAAGCATGCACTGGAAACCATTGCCATTCCATGTTATAGCGATCTGCCTTAGACATCAAAGAAGGAGCAGGATCCTCCATTTTCAAATTAAACCTATGCTTAAGCTCTTCATTGCTAGGGTCATCGCCACAATGTCTTGAGAAATCTGGCTTCCACGGATCCCACTGACTATAACAAAATTTCTTATTTGTTTTCGCAATCTTTGTATAAAAAACAAGCTGAGGAGCTTTTATCAACCAACCACTAAACCAAGCAAACTCCTTCCATTCGTCTAAAACTGAATGAGGAACTTTTGATAAACAATTTTTTGAATTATTCTCTCCTGGACACAGATCCCAAAGTCTTACTCCGTCTCCTCCCATCATATTCACAGTTTGAGAACTATCATAAGACACTCCATTTGCTCCTTTTCCATATGTCCGAAATCCAGCCGTACGAAAAACAAAATGCTGACCATTGATATAAATATCAGTAACAGGCAAGTTTTCATTTTCTCCGTATTCTAAAGAATAGTTAAGAAGGTTAGAAAAAGTTCCTCCCCCGGATGCCATCGACGGAGTGCTGGAAGAAGAGCCATACTTTGCTCCACCTTCCAAAGTTGGCTTGTCATTAATCCATAAGACAGACGCATGAGACCTGCTTACAGAACCATCTACGCTGCCTGTCTCCGACAAGCTTCGCCCTGATAATTCTAAAGCCTTATGCATCGCACCAAATTGAGCATTTGAACTATCCGCAAAACTCATTGCATAGCGAATAACCACGCCCAAAAACATCAAAACAAGGCCTCCATAAATCGCAAGCTCTAAAATAGATTGTGCTTTTTTGTTTTTAAGTTTTCGGCAAATTAATATCATTATTCTTATCTTTTCTTTTTATTCTTTATCCGGCACATCATTCTCAATCTTTGCATTCATCTGTTTCGCAAGCCGTAGCACAACACCAATGAGGACTTAGCCCCCAAGGAATCTGCGGCTCATCGGGTTTTTTCCGACATTGATCCGCAGTAACACCCTGAATACTTCCATTAAAACCGTATTCTGTACAATCTGAAACACCCTCTTTATCTATGCAGCATGCGTAACAATTCTGAGCATACCATATTTCCCATGGCCATTCACCTGAACTAGAATCATGAGCTGCATAACGCTGACATTCCAAAGTCTTCGCCGGATCATACTGTTGGCCATATCCAAAACGATCAGCTGTTTCTTTCCATCGACCAAAAAAAGATCGATGTATCTGATGGCGCATCGCAATCATTGCACCAATAAACAAAAGAATTAAAACCGAATACTCAACAACAGACGAAGCTTTTTTGTTTTTCTTAAAATTCATTTTATTCAATGGTAATCGTTTCTACTTTATTTTCCACCATATTTGTTACGTCCGTTCTCGATGTTTCGTACCCAGATGCACCAGCGACATCAACTATCATCAACGTCGAAGAATTAGATTCCATATTTTGCGTTGAATGTACTTCTCCTAACGGATCATATTGCTTTCCCATGCCGTCAATAGTTTCTTTCCATTTTCCTTGAACACCTCTCTGAATATATGTTCGCATAGCAATAAGTGCTGAAATAATAACAATAAAAAGAACCACGAATTCTAAAAGTGTTTGCCCTTTTTTGTTATATTTTTTTGTTTTTAAACTCTTCTTTATCATCATTCTTCCGTTAAACCCAAATTTGTTAATGCATTTGTTTTTGTTGTGATCATCTCTTGTTCATAGCTACTATAAATACCTTGGGTTTCATCAATCGCTGTATTTGTCGTAACCCAAGCATTTGTTTCTGCAAAATCCAAATACCCTTCCTCATGATTTGCCGCTTGCTCAGATTTGCTTTGATAACCAATCGCATCTGCCACAGACTTCATAATTTTTTGAATCGTTCTCTTAAAAGGCGTTCCCATAGTTGCCAGCACAATGGCAACAATGCCTGCAACAATAGCATACTCGATTAATGTCTGTGCCTTTTTGCTTTTCACCTAGAAACATTCCCTTCTCAAATTTGCTAAAAATTATTTTACTAAACACTGTTTATTCGTCTGCCATTCCATGTAGCCATAATCGTAAGCATAATCAAATTCACATTAATTATTGTAATCGTCATCTCGAGCAAAGCCTTCTACACTTGTTGCCTGAACTTGAATATTTGAAGACACTGTATGCACATATTGGTCAGAAGCTCCGTCAAACAAAACATCTGCACTTGCATTGCTTGCTGTTGTTGTATCTTTTTGCGCATAATATGGCTCATACTCTGCCAACACCTGAGGATAGAGTTTTCCTCCTCTTTGTATATGAACTTCCTTAATGTCAGGGTCTAAAGTTGAAACCGCATATCCTCGAGCATCATTAATGCGCGCTGAAAGCCCTCTTTGAACAAACAGCGTCATGCCAATAATAGCAAAAGTTGCAATCGCAATCACAATAGTGTATTCGCCCAAAAATTGCGCGCTTTTATTCTTTCTTCTCTTTACCATATCCATCCTTCGTTTTATCTGACTGCCCATCTAATATGGGAGGCGGAGCAATTAGTTCGTCATAAGTATTCGTATAAACATCAACGTTAGTCGTCTCAGGCTGGAAAAAATCTGAATACGTTTCTCCTGCAACAGACTGCTCATAAGAATTACTAAAAGTGTTTGTTGTTTTGTTATATCTCGTGTGCCCATATTCAAATTGCTCTGAAGAAATATCATCGGTTGATGATTTAATTTTTCCTTGAAGACCTGTTTGAAAATATGTCCGCATAGCAATCAAAGCACCGATAATAATCACAATAAGGACAGCATACTCCAGAGTACTTTGGGCTGTTTTTTGTTTTATTTTTAACAGCATCTTTTTTCCTTTCTTGCTTTTTTAGTTCAGCCTAAATATTATTAATTTCAACCAACAATCCTATGACTACTGTGCAACATCTGTACCTGTTGAGTTTATCTTAACATTCGTCATTTCACCGCGAAGAGTGGTGTCTATTTGCCCAGCATAAGTATCCTCTGCTGTCCTACTGAAACTATTGGTTATTTTCGTATAATTTGTACCCGTCAGATCAAAGTGTTCAGAGGAAACATCATCGGTTGATGATTTAAGCTTGTCCTGGATGCCTCTTTGCAAATATGTCCGCATAGCAATCAAGGCACCGATAATAATGACAATAAGGACAGCATACTCCAGAGTACTTTGGGCTGTTTTTTGTTTTATTTTTAACAGCATCTTTTTTCCTTTCTTGCTTTTTTAGTTCAGCCTAAATATTATTAATTTCAACCAACAATCTCATTTTTTTACTCAATATCAGTTGCTGAATCTTCTCGAACACTTGTTAACTCTTGCCCGATAAGCGCAGAATTCGTTTGGCCGTCTTGAACGATCTCACGAGTTGTGCTAGAACTGTTAGTCTCTTTCGAATACGTCGTAGCGCTTGGATCAAACTGACCTGAAGAAATATCATCAGTTGACGATTTAAGCTTGCCCTGAATGCCTCTATTTAAATATGTCCGCATAGCAATTAAGGCACCGATAATAATCACAATAAGGACAGCATATTCCAGAGTACTTTGGGCTGTTTTTGTTCTTAATCTATACGGCATTCTCCCTCCTCTTTATTTATTCAATGTATATTAGCGACCCTCTTACAAAAACCATTATTTATGCTTCTTAAACTTTCTTCTTTTTTCCAACATCATTATTAAAACGCTATTCCATTGCCAATAGTGGCAGTAGTGTCATACATCGTATTCGAAGAACCTGTTCTTGTTGTATCTGTATTTGATATCAAGCTCGCTTGACCAGCAGTAACTGCCTGCATTTCATTTGCAGTGCGCGTGGTAGCATAGTTGCTTTGTGTATAATAAGGCTCGTATTGTCCAGTGCTGTAAGTAGTTGCCCCACCGGCACCAAAATTACTATTATCTGTCAAATACTGCGAAGCATCTCTAAGTCTTCCTTGCATGGTTCTTTTGACAAATGTTTGCATAGCAATAATTGCACCAACAACCAAAGCAATCAAAATAGCATACTCAGCAACATTTTGCGCTTTCTTGTTTTTTAAAAACCTCATCATCATCTCCTCCTTTTTTTCTTTTTTATAGTTAAGCTTAAAACGCCCCAGATAAAGTGTTAGCGGCTGCGTTCATTTCGTTTGCAACTGTGTTGTATGTGTCGCCAAGAATATTGCCAAGCTGTCCTGTTGCCGGATTTAAAAAAATAATAGCCACCGCAATAACGGCTGTTACCAAAAGAATGTATTCCAGCGTGCTCTGTCCTTTTTTGTTTCTCAATAATTTTGACACAATTTCCTCCTTTTTTGCTTATTCTTTTATAATGAAACTCTAATATTCCCAGCTAAATCTACCCCAGCCTCATCTATTTCACTCGAGATTGTATTCTGTGTATCATTAAGAACTCGACCAAACTGCCCTGTTGTCGGATTTAAGAAAATAATAGCCACCGCAATAACAGCTGTTATCAAAAGAATATATTCCAACGTGCTCTGCCCTTTTTTATTTCTCAATAGTTTTAACACAATTTCCTCCTTTTTTTATTAATAATAAATCATAGCTATTGTCGCATTTCTTCTTCAATCTGTTTTTGAATCGCTTGCGTTGAACGGGAAACATACGTACTCATAGCAATCATAGCCGCCGCCACTAATGATATGACAATGGCATACTCGATTAAATTCTGGGCTTTATTATTCAAAGGAAACAATCTCACTTTTTTTCTCCCGTGGCTTTGGGTTATTGAGAAAAAAAATGCCGGTTAGCAATTTTTTCATTTTCCGAGATTTTCCATTATATGGAAATTTATTTCTCATATTAAATATAGCATATGAAACTCAGGAAATCCATGTTATTCAAAGAAATAAAAAAGAAAGTGACATCTAGGCGTTAGCAAAGAAAATCCGGATCTTCTGGTTTAAGCAGGCGTTGCTCTCATTGACTCGCCTTAATATATATTTTAATTCTTTTATATATGTATATTCTTGCGGCAAAATTAACGATACTTTTACAATGCCGTCTTGTTCCTCTGCGAACCCAGAAAGACGATAAAAAACATTTTGCGCATCCTTAAACGAAAACTGCTTGCAACTTGATGGAAAGAAATGCTCTCGGCAATACCGGTGCATATTCATTAGAAAATTATGCGCCAATGTGTTTCTTTCCCCAAGAAACATCGACTCCCCATCCTCGCCTGACTTCTCGTCGGTAGAAAACATATTCGAGCAATCTTTTGTTGTCGGCTCTTCTTTTGTCATCATAAAATCTTGATGCCCAGTCCCAGGATGCGGCCACTGCGCAAAATACTGATTGATAATTTGCTCTGCGATTTGAATTGGCTTTGGAATATTGCTTATGAGAACAAACGGTTCTTGTCCTTCGATTTTTAAAATAAAAGCCCGTAAATTAATTTCTTTGTCAAGTAAAGGATTCTCAATAATAAGATCAGACTCCGAATACAAAACATTTTGATTTATAAAATTAAACGCTTTTTCTTGTGTTACGCCTTTTTTTTCTAGAGCTTGGGCAAAAATCATATGAGAATTCGGTAAAAATGTAATGAAATGACGTCTTTTATGAAGAACGGTGTCAAAGGAAGAGAGAATCTCGTCTTGTTTAGAAATAAGATCAACCTGAGCGACCCCGTAAGAAGGAAATCCTTCAAAGCATGCTAACATGGTATAAAAATAAGATGGGAAACTTTCAATGCCAGGAGCGCATCGCAAGACAATAGGGCGAATGTTAGTCGCTATCTTTTTTGATAAAAAATCAAGAGATTTCTCTAAAGGCAAAGAAAAGCTAGAATGGACATTATCTTTTGTCCAGACTGAATTAAATTGCGCGTCAATACAAAAAATATTACCATTTTTAAGAATAAATTTAAAACACTTGACCTCTGTAAAAATCTCAGAAGACTTTAGACTAATTTCTTGTTTTTTATTTTCTAGATCCTTTAGCATTGCCGTGGCTTGATGAATTTCTTGCGTAGGTGGAGAAGCGTTTATTCCATTTATTTTTTGCCAACCTATTTCTTCAGCTAACACGCTCTGATCACTGATACCAAACAAAGGCGCATACAAAAAACTCCCTGCCAGACCTGATTGAGCCGCTGAATCTGTAAGAAAGCTTACAAACCCTTCTTTTGCTATCTGCAATTCAGCTGCCTTTAGAATAAAAGATCCCAGCTTCTTTAATGGATACTCTTTCTTTTCCTGCACAACAACAGCCGCCGGTTCCTCGCCTAAGAGCTCCCTTGGCACATTAACAAAAAGTTCTTTTTTTCGATACTCTGGAATTTTAAATTTTTCTTGTTTTTTGTCTTCTCTCGACCTGCGTCCAATAGGACTGCTCAAAAGAAAAGTTTTAAGAATAGTATTAACAGAAGATTTTGAAATTTTTTTTTGAAAGAATTGACTTGCTAAGTCGGAAATTTTTCGACAGCTCAAAGAAGGACTTGTCCTTTTTTGAAGAAGGATATAATCAACAACTTCTTTTTTTAGTTTATACGTTACACCCATAAATGAGCTCCAAACTTATGGAGGCCAATTTTGCCGACATAAGTTTATTGAGCGAATTTATCCCGTACCCGAAGGGTATCGGGATATTCACCGATTAGATTTTCGAATTTACCCTGTGAGTTCCGCGGCCTAGCGGAACGAATTAAAATTTTTATTATTATCTTTCTTATAAAACCCCGCTTTGCGGGGTCATCTGCCTGATTTTTCTAGAAAACTCTAAAGAAATCAGACAAGAATGTCCAGAGAGAAAATGTCCAAAATGCTTTTTTTCATTATATCCTAGCTTGAATACCAACGTCAAGCTTAAAAAGGCAATTATTCTCTATTTATTAAAATCAAAAATTCTTCTTGTCAAAATAAAACAAACCATTCAAAATATAAAAAAAGAAAGGAAACTCTTTATGCAAAAATGTCCCTATTGTTTTGAAGCTGTTTTAGAGCAACCAAAAAAATGCCCTTTTTGTGACCAATTTATTATTGATGATTTAATTAATGTTGATTACAAAAGTATTGAAAAAAAGAAATGTTTTTTTTGTGGAAAAAAAGTCTTTAAGGAAGCGCGAATCTGTAAACATTGTCATCAATGGCTAGATCGTGTTATGGATGCAAGTGATACATTTGATAATATCGAATAACTTATTATTCTATTTCTAAACAATCCCCAATATGAACTGAGGATTTCTCAATGCTTCCTGCAGGAAGTTCAATCGCCTGCCTTGCTCTAAAGAAAAAAGGACTTATGCAAAAAGGCTTTATGTTTTGAACCAATCCTACAACCTTATTTTTTTGGTCAATAAAAAGAACGTCGATTGAAAATTTCATAAAAAACATATGAATCGCCTGACATCCATCGATAACTAGCGCATCCTCAGGACCAAAAAATTTTTTTCCCAAAAGACCTTTGAGGCGAGCTAAAAAACTTTTAGCCTCTTTTGCTTTTACTGCAACAATTGTTTTTTCTGTTAAATTAAGAATTCTCATAAGAAAAGAATTAAAAAGCGGTGAGATTATGCATTAAAAACATCTTTGGTGATGGCAATACCTCTTTTGGCAAAATCGTCAAAACAAGCTGGAACATAGCCGGTCGCCTTGTATTCACCTAAAATTTCTCCAGATTCACTAATACCCTGATGTTCAAAAACAAAGACATCTTTCATTATGATTTCGCGTTCTTTTGTTAATCCGGCAATCTCTGTGATCCCTGAGATCTTCCTTGTTCCGTCTGAAAATCGAGAAATCTGGACAACAATGTCAATCGCTGTTGAAAACATTTCATAAATCGCCTTTAGCGGAAGATCTAAGCCGCTTAACAAAATCAAAGAACTCATGCGAACTAAAACATCCCGCGTTGTGTTCGCGTGAATCGTTGTCATAGAACCATCATGCCCAGTATTCATCGCCTGAAGCATATCTAAAACTTCTGGCCCACGACATTCGCCAATAACAATGCGATCTGGACGCATGCGCAAAGAATTAACAAAAAGATCTCGTATTGTAATGGCGCCTTTTCCTTCAACATTAGGAGGACGAGACTCAAGCCGACCCCAATGCCTTTGCCGAAGCTTAAGCTCTGCGGCATCTTCAATTGTCAAAATACGCTCCCCGTCCGGGACAAAAGAAGAAATAACATTTAGCAATGTTGTCTTGCCAGATCCCGTCCCACCGGAAACAATAATATTTTTTCGCGACAAAACACAAGCTTTTAAAAAATCAACCATTGGCTGCGAAACAGAATGATGAATATGCAGAAGATCTTCAACGGTAATCCTGTCTTGTGCAAATTTTCGAATAGTCAGCATTGGTCCTTTTAAAGACAAAGGAGGAATGATCGCGTTGATACGAGATCCGTCCGGAAGTCGAGCATCAACCATAGGCACAGATTCATCAATGCGTCGTCCTAAAGGAGCTATAATACGCTCAATAATCGCACGAATTTGACCATTTGAAATAAATTTTTTATTAGTTAAAATAATGCGTCCGTTTTTTTCAACATAAAGCTCATCTTTATTGTTAACCATAATATCTGTAATCTCTGGGTCGGCTAAAAATTCTTCCAATGGGCCAAGGCCAAGAGTCTCATCAGCAATTTCTTTAACCAATCGTCTCCTCTCGTCATGAGAAGAAATAAGGGCGTCTGCCTCTTCAGCTAAAAGATCGCCAATCACTTTTTCGGTGCTTTCCCTAATTTTCTTAGATTGCTTAGGGTCCCTTAAAGCTTCTGTTGTAATAGTACTTAAATTTAATCGATCAACAAGTTTGTCGTGTACAGCTTGCTTTAACTTAATAATTTCATCATCCTCGTGAGCAACCGACAAAACCTCTTTGCTTTCTGAAATCTTTGAACTAATTCCCAACTTTTCCCAGAAATTCTCTTCTTGGCCAGAATTTGTTGTTGTGCGAATGCGAGCAACTTCTGTTCCTTGAATAAAAACTGTTTCTTTGATTAATCGATCTGCGAGCTTCTTGACAGCTTCGCTAGCAGGACTACCTGGTGCATCCGAAACACACGGAACACCTCTGTTTAGTGCAAGCCCAACAGCATGTCCGTCCGATGGAATCTGTGCAAAAATTTCACAGGGGAGAGCAGAGCGTACTTCCTGCCAGGCAACTCCTCCGCGACTTTGCGATCGATTTAAAACAAGTTTAACAATGCTATTTGGAAAATGAAGTCTCTCTAAAACATCCAAGCACCATCGGGCCTGAAAAACAGCTAAAATATCTGGCGTTGCCGTTAACAAGATAAGATTTGACTGATCAAAAACAGTAATCAGCGTCTCGTTAAAAACCTTTCCTCCGTCGACAATAATATAGTCATAAAGAGGTGCAACTTTTTTGAAAAACAATATAATTTTCTCTTGATTAATCAAAGGAACTTGATCGACATGAGTCACACATGGCAGAAAATGAATTCCAGACGAATGTTTAGAGCACGCCTTAACAATCATCTCTGCATTTTCCAGGGACTCATTATTAGAAAGAATATCAACAATAGATTTTTCTGTTTTAATATTTGCTGTTCTAGCCAAATCTTGGCTCGCCTGAAGATCAAAATCAAGCAAAAGAACTTTTGTTCTTTTGGAAGCCATTTCCACAGCCAAATTAAGGGCAACAAAAGTTTTTCCAACGCCCCCTTTAGTGCTAAAAACAACGGTTGTTTTTGCGCTCATTGTTTCCTTTTAAAATCACTTTTTTAATCCATGTCTAGTCGATAGACAATAGGAATTGTTACTGTTATTTCTCTAGCATTAACATCTGAAGGAAAATTTCCATAAGGGGAAAAACGCTGTGCCGTATTAAGCGCAGCTTGATCTAAAACTGGATAGCCGGAAGATTGGCTTATCAAAGCGGACAAAAGAGCGCCGTTTCTAAGAAGCACAAGCTCTAAATCAACAGCTCCTTGAAAATTGGACTGTCTGGCATCCTCGGGATACATAAGATTTCCAGCAATTTTTCTCTGAATCGCTTTAACATAATTTGCTATATTTGCTGGAACCGAAATAGACCGAAATGTTTCCTTAGCTGTTGAAATGGGCTTTTCCTCAATAACTGGAGTCGCTTTTACAATATTTTCTTCTACATCATCACTTTCTGCCATACGGTTTCTTGAAATAATTTTAGGCGTCAAAGTAATGAAAAGCTCTGTTTGCTTATTTGGGTCTGTGCTTTTATTTCTAAAAATAGCTCCTAATATAGGAATATCACTCAAGAATGGGACTCTAGAGATATTTTCTGCTTTATTGTCTTTAATAAATCCTGCCAAGACAACGGTTTGAAGGTTGTCCAAAAGAAGCTTTGTTTCTGCTGTACGTGTCGTATAGGCATAGTTTCCAGAAACAATATAGGAGCTGTCGACATCTGTTACCTCAACCTTAAGCTCAATGTCAATCTTATCGTCCTCTTTTACTATAGCCTTAAGATTTAAATCAACTCCGTAATCTTTAAACTCTATGTTTTGTGTAACATTGCCACCTTCGGTTGTCGTTGTAGTGCTAACGGGAATCTGGCCTCCAACTAAAAAACTAGCTTCTTCTCCGCTTTTCATAACAATTCTTGGCCGAGAGAGAACCTTTCCTTCTCCTTCAGTAATAAGCGCATTGATTGTTGCCTTAAGCGCCGTGGTTCTAGCAAAATCGCCTATTTTGAAAAAATCAGTGGGTGCGTTAGGATTAAATGTTGGTAAAGTTTCATCGTACTCTAAGCTTCCTCCGCCTTCAGAGTTGGTCCATTCAATTCCTAAATTCTTTGTTACCGTTGTATTAATCTCTGATATTTGAATATCAATTTCAATAAGCTCTTTTTTTTCTCTTTCTTTAACAAGATTCACGATGCTATCTGAAAAAGGCTCAACCATACCATCAAATTCCTTTTTCTTTGCGTCATCGAGCTCACCAGAAACAACAATCTTTCCTTCAAGTGCGTTTTCTTTAAACTCTAAGTCTTTAATGCCAGCGCTCTGCAAAAGAGATTTCAATCGTGTTTCGACGAGATCTAAATTCTCCTCAAACACCCAAACGACGATTGATCTCTTTCCATATTGATCCCAAATAAAAACAGTTGTTTTACCAGCTTTTTTTCCTGACATTAAAATCTCAGATGCGCTTGTTTCGACCACATCCGCAACAGAAGGATCTGTAACGGCAACCCTTGTCAATTCTTTAGTCCAAATTGTATCAAGATCTCCGACGACCATCTCAAGGGTATCCTCTCCAAAAGCACCAATTGTTTCCCTGAAACTTTTCGAAAACGCTTCAGGCGCTGCCGCTATTAAGAAAAAGACTGTCGCGACAAAAATAAAAAATCCAATATATTTTTTTGAAATATTTTTTTTCATAAAGTTTTTATTCTACTCCCCCTCGAAAAACTTGAATATTAGATTGTTCTTTTTCGTTAAGATCTACGGTTTCTTTCGGCGACGCTGGAGAGCTAACAACAACTCCTTGCTCTTCTAAGAGATATTTGTTAAATGTATCCCAATTGCCCGATGGCAAACGTTCTTCTCTCGTTTCTCTTGGGCCCCTTAAAACAAGCTGAAGATTTCCATGTGTTTCAGCAAATGTAATCATCTCAACTTGTTCTGGATCAACAGCTAATGTTATAGGAAGAGTAGCTGTTTTTTGTTGAGCTTCAAAATTTGCAGGCATCTCAACATTATAGCCAATAGCTAAAACTTGAATATTCTGGAATAATGTAACTGTTGTTTTTTCTCCAGAACTTGAACCATTTGCTTTTATATGAACTAAAATGTCGACAAAATCCCCTGGATTAATCAAGCCTCCAACAGCAGATAAAGTCTCGATCTTAACCGTAATCGCTCTTTTACCAGAAGGTGTTTTGAGGGCCAGAGATTGAGGTTTTACAATGTCTCCGTTTTCTTTTGGTGGGGCCTGACGCTGTTGTGCCTGTGTTTGGGAAAACGAATCAAGCCTTTGCTGAATTTGGCCAGCATAGGCGTCTTGTCGCTGATAAAGCGACTTGTTTTCTTGTTCTAGTTTTTGTATTTTTTCAAACAAAGCCTTAATCTCTTCCGACGAAGCTCCTTTTGAAACCGTCGTATTGATATAGTTATTAGTCAACACAATGGCCACAATCCCCGCAATCACCGCCAAAATAACAATGCCAATTTGCTTATTATTAAATTTTTTAAAATCAATAGCCATAGACCAGCCTTTATTTTAAAAGATCTTCGTTAATTTCAATATTCGCCTCTGATCGCAAAGTTTCAACATAATCAATAATCGCTTGCTGTTGATTCATCGCTACAAGGCCTTCTTTTAACTCTTCTTTCACATCCTCAAAATTCTGCATTATTCCTTGCTTTTTTTCTTCGAGCTTAACAATATAATATCCTTTGTCTCCTTTAAAAACATTGCTCGCAGAGCCTGGCTCTAATGTAAAAACAGCATTTTGGATTTTTGGATCTTCAAATTCCACAACAAATCCCGTGTCTCCCCCGCTAGAAGCTGTTTCAGCAATAGAGTTTTCTCGAGCCACTTGTGCAAAGTCTGCTCCTTGCAAAAGAGCAACAGCCAATTCTTTTGCTCTTGCTTCATTGTCAACAAGAATCTCTCGGATACGCCACTGATCTGGCTCTTTAAATAATTCTTGATTCTCATCATAAAATGTTTTAGCTTCTTGATCTGTAACGACAATGCTTTCAGCAATCTCAACAGCCAGCTCACGAACTAAAAGAGTTTTTTTGAATTCTTCGATAGCAGCAACAACCGTTTCTTTTTTATCAATCCCTCTTTTTTTAGCAGCCTCAACTAAAAGCTGTTGACGAATCAATTCTTCTAAAACTAATTTTTTTGTTTCAGGGTCATTCTCGTCGTATTCCGGCAAAACTTCTTTTAACCCTTTTGTTTTCTCCTTAAATTCTTCAATCGTCATCGTCCAGTCACCCATTTTTACTAAAACATTTTTAGCAAGAGGTGCTTCAGGCTTCGCAGAAACTATTGTTTCTTTTTTAACAGGTTCGTTCTGGCCACTTTTAATATTTTCTTTCTGAACAACTTTTTCTTTCTTGTTTTTCTTAAGAGAAGGGAAATAATCCTCTAAAAAAGAAAACTTATCGCAACCTGTTGTCGATAAAAGTATAAAAATACTAAAAAATATAAATAATTGCTTCTTTTTCACAAAAACCTCCTTAAAATATTGTTATTAAAAATATGTATATTTGATTATACTGGGGAATCGAGGTCAGTACAACATTTTTCTAATTTTTTTGGGTTTCTCCCGTTTAAATAAAGAACCTAAGTCGCAAAATTACAATCCTCGTCATATGTTACGTTACAAAAATTATCACTCATGGTGCATCCATTTATAACAATAAATCCCGAAGTTGTTGATCCTCTCATCCTACATGTATCAAAGGTAACAGCGCAATCACCAGGATTATCAGTCACTTCTTCGTATTGCTGCCACCACCAGCACCGACTTCCATCTTCACCAACAGCTGCCTTGCAACCGCTCTGGTCAGTAGAAAAATATCCACATTCAACAGACAAAGGAGGCTCTGCCCCTGGAACCTCCCAAGCATTTAAGCGCGCCCTTGTGTCTCTTTGTGTCTGTTCAGCTGAAATCTCCCAAGAACGCATATAAGCATTAACTCCCCGAATAACATACGGCCCCATCGCTGTGATCGACGCAATAACAGCAATAATAATCATAATATATTCTAGAGGCGATTGAGCATTCTTCTTATTCATGCCTTTCCTTTCTTAAAAATGGAACTATTTTAATTATACACTAAAAATCATTAAACAGCTAATTCTAGAAAAAAATTATTCTTCTTTTTTGCTAAAATCTTTTATCATCTGATCAAGCTTATCTACATTTTCGTTAAAAGATAGTTTTGTTTCATGCGTATCTTTTTGCCGATCTTGTTGCAAAATTGCTTCTTTTTCTTCTGTTAATTCCTGATCTAACTTTTCTTCTTTTCCCTCTTGAGGCTCAATATTTTCTTTCGGCTCACCTTGAACTTCTTTCGGAGTCTCTGCAACTTCTTCTGCAGCAACATTTTGAGCATCTTCTGAAACGCTTTCTAGGATTTCTGAAGCAGGCTGCGGCTCTTCTATTGCCGATTCTTTTACGCTATCTTGTTCTTTTTCCTCAGGAGACACACCTAAAAACTCTTCCTCTTCTTCGACGATATCTTCCTTTGATTCAATGCTCAAATTTTCTGCTTCTTGATCAGCTTTGTCCAAAACATTTTTTAAATTATCAAGCTCTGATTCATTTCCCACTTCTTTTTTTTCTTCCTCTTGTGGCTGAGAATTATTTTCTTCCATTTATGTATTCTCCATCCATTTTTAATTTTCTTGTGCTTTTTGTTTTTCTTCTTCGAGCTCTTGAAGCGTTATTTTTATTTTTGCTTTAGCAAAATCGTTGAGAGAAATATTTTTTACAATTTCCCATTTTTCTCCGTCGGACCGAACAGGAAAACTAAACATAAGCCCTTCAGGAATACCATAGCTTCCATCCGAACAAACCGCCACAGAAAAGAATAAATCTTTTTCTGTTGGCATTATAAGATTTTTTATTGTGTCAACCACTCCGTTAGCGGCTGAAGCGGCTGAAGATTTTCCTCTTGCCTTAAGAATAGCTGCCCCTCTTTTTTGCACAACGCTTAAAAATGTTTCTTGAATCCATTTTTCGTCTTTAATCACATCGATTGCTTTTTTGCCATTAATCATTGCATTGTAAAAATCAGGATATTGCGTTGCAGAATGATTTCCCCATATCCCTAAATTTTTAACACTATCAATGGAAACTTTTGCCTTACACGCAACTTGCGCAACAGCTCTATTTTGATCCAGCATAGTCATGGCAAAAAAGTTCTCTTTTGGAATTTTTTTGCAAACACTCTTTACTATGTAAGCATTTGTATTGCAAGGGTTTCCAACAACTAAAACCCTGCAATTCGGGTTAGCATTTTCGTCCAAAGCTTTCCCTTGTTCAACAAAAATTTTCCCGTTAATCTTTAAAAGATCGCTTCTTTCCATCCCCTCTTTTCTTGGAACGCTTCCAACTAAAAGAGCCCAATCTACATCTTTAAAAGCAACGCTTAGATCCGCTGTTTGAGTAACGCTCTTTAATAAAGGGAAAGCACAGTCATCTAATTCCATAACAACACCTGAAAGCGCATCTAAGCTTCCAGGAAGCTCCAACAAATTCAAATGAACCTGCGTATCTTTTCCGAACATCTCTCCAGATGCAATACGAAAAACAAGAGCATATCCAATTTGCCCGGCAGCTCCTGTTACACAAACGCGAATACTTTTTTTCATAATTTTAAAATTCCTTATTCAAAAAATTCAACAAACCGTTTTAAAAAACTTTCCTCTTTAGCGAGGTAAAATCTTTTTTATCTTTTCTAATTCTTTTAAATTTAACTCCACATAAAACATTTCTTCCTTGTGCCCAGACCCTTTCTTTAATATCTTTCCCGACGGGTCAACAACCATACTGTTTCCATGAAGAGCAATACCTTGCCCACTTGTTCCAACTTGATTAGGCGCCAAAACATAAGAGCCATTTTCAATCGCCCGCGCCCTTAAGAGAACTTCCCAATGTTTTTGTCCCGTTACCTTTGTAAATGCAGACGGGACCAAAAACACGTTCACATCTTTGCTTCTATATTTAGCATACATGTCTGCAAATCGCAAATCATAACAAATAGAAAATCCGAATTTAAAATTTTCTATTTTACCCGTCGTCAAAGAAGTTCCTGAAGAAATATATTTAGACTCATCAATTTTTTTACCATTAATGCACGCTAAAAATAAATTTCTTTTTCTATATTTTGATAAAATCTTTCCACTATCGCTAATCAAAAGAGATGTATTATAAACCTTTTTAGTTCGTTTTGTTTTCTCGTAAACAGAACCTAGCAAGATTGCAATCTTAAGCTCCTTTGCCTGCTGCATAAACAGTTTTACCGTCGATCCTTTAATTTCTTCTGCCTGCAGAAAAATGTCCTCTGATTTTTTTATATAGGACAAAAACGCTTCTGGAAAAAGAACAAGCTTTGCTTTTTTAGCCGCGGCCTTTTGAATAAAGCAAATAGCCTTATTAATATTTTTTTGTTTTTCTTTTTCTGTTTTAAATTGAACAAGTGCGATTTTCATTATTTTTCCCTACGGGGAAGAGATTCTCCATACTCTTTATAACATTTTGTATAAAAATCTTGCCTTTTAAGCATCTCTCTCCACCGAGAAAGATTGTCATACGGTAAAAGATCGATATCCGCTACTTCGCATGGATCTAAGATAGCGAGAAGATTAATGTCAGCCAAGGTCGCTTGACTTCCAGCAAGAAACTTGTTTTTTCCAAGCTGCTCTTCTATGACAGGAAGATATCTATTCAAAAACATATATCCGTCTTGAATTGCGCGCTCGTCAACAGGAACTTTAATACGAGGAGCAAATACTTTATTGAATAAAATTTTATCCATCGCACTACCCACATGAAACGAACAAAAATCAATCCATTGGTCAACTTCTGCTTTCTTTTTTATATCTTCAGGATAAAGATCTGAATTATTTTTCTCAGCTAAATATTTAATAATCGCATTGCTTTCAAAAACAATAAAACCGTCATCGTCAATAACAGGAATTTTTCCGGCAGGGTGCATCTTCAAAAATTCAGGAGTTTTGTGCTGCTTATCTTTAAAATTAATTTTTATATATTCATATTCAATGCCCATCGCGTTAGCAGCAAGCCGAACTTTATTGCAAAAAGAAGACAGGTCTCCTCCATAAATTTTAAGCATTTCTTCTTTAATTCCTCTCTATTAATGGCACCGAACAAGGAAATCTTTTTTCTTTTAAGAATAAAGCAACAGATTCCATTGTTTGCTCAGCTTTTCTTTTCAAGGCTTCCTTGGTATTAAACGCATTGTGTGGTGTTAGAACAACGTCATCTCTTTTTTGAAATTCTTCTATAATCTTAACAATTTCATCTTCTGGTTTCTTTTTAGAATTTCTTAAGAAATGAGCAATATTTTTTTCATCTTCAAACACATCTAATCCAACACCAGCCAAAACACCTTCATCTAAAAGTTGTTTTAAATCTTTGAGCGGAGAAATTTCTCCTCGAGCGATATTAACAAAAATAGCTCCTTTTTTTACATTCTTTAACGCCTCATATCCTAACATCCGGGTTGTTTCTTTGGTCAAAGAAAGAGCACAAACAACAATGTCAGCCCAGGCGAGTCCAGACGCTAAGCTTATATATTTAAAATCTTTGACCTTTTTTTTAATATCAACACCAGCTACATTCATGCGCAACCCTTTTGCAATATCAACAATTTCTAATCCAATGCTCCCGACGCCAACAACTAAAATATTTTTATTCTGACATTCTTGACCCGTCAATCCATCTCGATTAAATATTTCAAAACTATTGATCTGTTTTTTTAATTTTCTTAAAAGACTCATCACAAGTAACAGCGCCTGTTCGCCAACAGCGCGAGCACAATAACAAGGAAGATATCCTGTTTGCGCAGATGTTTCTGTCCAATTAACATAATCTAAAATATGGTCATATCCCGTGCTTCTCGTTAAAATGCCTTCTAGGTTTTGCGCCCAATTATCGGGAATTTTCGATTGTGTCCGAATGCTAATGAAGGTGCTCTGTGGTTCTTCGTCTTTTTTTTCTTGAATTGTTTGAGACGTAAATTGTGAATTTATTTGTGCTGGGCACAATTCTTTTAATAGCTTTTGCTCCTCCTCAAAAGCTTCATAAAACATAACATCTATTTTTTTATTTCCTACCACTTTCCGGTTTTTCTTTCTTCAGCTTTTGGCAAATCCTTAATTTGATCAATTGATTTTTCAAGCTCTTTATCAGACAAAGAATACGGTTCGAGCTTCCCGGCTAAGAATTTTTCATAACCAAGCAAATCCATAAGTCCATGCCCACTATAATTAAAAAGAATTACTTTTTCTTTTCCCTCTTCCTTTGCTTTAATAGCTTCATCAATAGCGCACGCTATAGCATGACTTGTTTCTGGCGCACAAATTGTACCTTCTGTCTTTGCCCAAAGAAGGGCAGACTCATAGCACTTGATCTGATCATACGCCTTTGGCTTCATCAAACCTTCAACAATGGCCTGGCTGACAAGTGGAGCCATTCCATGATATCTTAACCCTCCTGCATGTATTGGTGCTGGAATAAACCCATGACCGAGTGAATACATAGCTAAAAGTGGAGTCATGCCGGCACAGTCCCCAAAATCATACGAAAAAATTCCTCTAGTCATTTTAGGGCAAGCCAGTGGCTCAACAGGAATAATCTCTATCTTTTCCCCGTGAATTTTGTCATTAACGAAAGGAAATGCAAGTCCTGCAAAATTACTTCCTCCGCCTGCACATCCAATCACAACATCTACCTTTTTTTCACCGGCAATTTCAAGTTGCTTTTTAGCTTCTAACCCAATAATTGTCTGGTGTAACATAACATGATTTAAAACGCTTCCTAAAGAATATTTAGTTTGCCCTGTTTTATCTGATACCGCTTCTTCAATAGCTTCGCTAATAGCAATCCCAAGACTTCCTGGCGTATCTGGCATTTCTTTTAAAATTTTTCTTCCAACTTCTGTTTCGCTGCTAGGGCTTGCAATACATCGTCCTCCCCATGTTGCCATCATTGCTTTTCTTAACGGCTTTTGATCAAAGCTCACACGCACCATATAAACCTTGCACTCCAGCCCAACAAGACCACAAACAAAAGACAAAGCACTCCCCCACTGGCCAGCACCTGTTTCAGTTGTTAGTTTTTTTGTTCCAAATTGTTTATTATACCAAGCTTGCGCAACCGCTGTATTCGGTTTATGGCTTCCAGCAGGCGAAACGCTTTCATCTTTATAGTAAATTCTTGCCGGTGTATTTAAATATTTTTCTAAATAAACTGCCCTTCTAAGAGGAGCAGGTCTCCACCGATAAAGAATTTCTAATATCTCGTCAGGAATGTCTATCCAACGCTCAGTAGAAACTTCTTGATCAATTAAATTCATTGGGAAAATAGCCCCTAACATATCCGGGGTAATTGGTTTTCCATCTGGCCCCAAAGGAGGCAAAACTGAAGTGGGCAAATCTGCCGCTAAGTTATACCACTTTTTTGGGATATCCTTTTCATTTAAAAAAATCTTTTTCTCGTTCATCTTTTTTCCTTTTCTAAAAATGTTTCTATGAATAATTAAACTTTTGGTGAATTCATTTTGTGCTGAAGAAGGTCAATCAAAAGCGCACGTTCTTCATTGTCTATTTTTTTTGTCGCTTCTTTAAATTTTTCAAGCCTTTCTTTGCTTTGAAGATAAAATAAAACATCACCTAATGTCCGGATCACATCACGGACCATCCCCTGAATCTTTCCTGCACAGACAAAATCCATATTATCTTTTGTTTCTTTGTTAATCTCGTCGATTAATCGTTTCACCTCTCTTACCCACTCTTCAAAATTATTTTCCATTTTTATATAATAATCCGCATCTCCAACAATCCACAATTTCAGATATTCTAGCTCCTCAGACGAAAGACTCTGGTTACCAACAAGCTTATTAATAATCTTTTTTACTTCGATTTTTGTTAACTCCTGAATTCCTTCCCTTAGTTCATTGTCAGCCTCTTGGAGCGCTGTTGATAGCTTCCAGCATGCTTCAGAAGAAAAATTCTTTTCTAGCAACAGGTGATCTTCTTTAATCTTTTTAAAACAATTACAAAAATTCATAGCTCCTCCTTTTTATTTTTTAAAAGCCACCGCTTCAATTTGATCGTGTAGATTTATTTTTATCTTTATTTTCCCAAAACTACTTTTTTTAGAAATAAAATTAAATATTTTTAAAATCCCTGGCATATCATACTGACTAATTCTTTTCGCCCAATAGGAAAAAGAAAAAATTCTCACATGAGAATAATAACGGCTTATTTTAAACCCACATAATGTCAACATTTTTTGAAATGTTTCTTTCGAGAAATAAACAAGATGTGCTCTGTTAATTCCCCACCATTTAGCTCTTAAAATTCGACTCGCAAAACTAGAAATGTCCGGAGTGCTAATATAGAGAATCCCATCTTTTTTAAGTATTTTTTTTATCTGTTCAAGTTGCTTTCTGGGTTCTTGAAGATGCTCAATGACATCCATCATAACAACAACATCAAAAGATCCTTCTTTTAAGCTAGCGTTTTTTAATGGCCCTTTAAAAACATTAAGATTTAATTTTTCTTTAGCATAATCAAGCGCCCATTGAGACACCTCAACACCAAAAACTTCCCAGCCTCTCTTTCTTGCTTCATCAAGAAAAAATCCATTTGCACACCCTATATCTAAAAGTTTTCCGCGTTTTTTATGTTTTTCAATCTTTTTAATAATTATTCGCGCTGCCTCACGCCGCCCTTGCTCTTCTTTTAAATAATCTTCATCAATCATGTCTTCGTATTGCTTCAAATAAAATGTGCTCGATCTGTCTTTACCAGCAAAAATAAAATTGCAAACATCACACTGATAGACTTCTTCTGGTTTTTGAAGCTTTCCCTCAGAAATCCGATAACCCTGATCGACTCCTTCCTTTAACCCCTTCGATAATTCTTTATAAACAATTCTGTTTTTTTGAAGGCCGCAAAGGGGACATTCTTGATTATTTTTCATTTCATTTTTTTTCCATTAAACAATATTAAATTCCCGTCAGAATCAAATCTTTTTTTATACTCTGACTCTATTTTAATAAACTCTTTATTTGTGTCGTCCATAATTATCATTTTTAAAAAATTCTTTTCTTTAAAAAAAGATCGAGGCAAACAATAGCGATACTTTTCTTTGACAACTTCCCCTTTTTTCCATTGATATGTCGGATAAAGACGATAACATGTATATTTTCTTTGCTGGTGACTCACTTTTCCCTGAGCATCAACAATAGCAACGCTTGCATTATAATCATTTCTGGTTGGTCTTAAGCACTTCCAATAAAAGAAAAAAAGAACCTCTGTGCAACACTCTTTCTCTTGGATGTCAAAATCAAATCCTAAAAGCTCTATATCATCTTTTATCTTGCCTTTAATATTTAAATTTGGGCTTTCTTTTTCACCCAAAATTTCAAACAAAGAAGAAAAATTACTGTTCTTAGAAGCTTTAAATAAAACTGTCGATTCTTCAAAATCAACAACTTCCCAATTGTAGGTAGTCATAAAAAACTTGTTTAAATTTTTGTCTGCATCCTTGCTTTTAAAGGAAAAAGCAAACTCATCATCAAAATCAACAAGCGCATAGTCCACGCTTTTTGGCCAAGGATATTCTTTTAAAGACATGATATACGTTCCTTGGAGAAAATAATGAAACGAATAAACGTTCTTTCTCTGAGAAAGCTTTGGAAGAAAACGAAATGTTGAAGCCACAGAAGCTTCTGCCGGAATGAGGTCAATTTTTTCTTGATAAATTTTCCTTTGATGCTCCCGCTGAAAAACACAAAACACTTCTTTCCATACATCAATATTTCTTCTCCCGGAATTTGTGTTTACTACAAAATAAATATTAAAAAAACAAATAATTACTATTAAAATTCCAACTATTTTTCTCTTCTTTACAGAAGATTTTGAAATCAATTGTTTGAGTCCGTAAGCTGACGAAATAAATAAAAACGGAACAAATTTCGCAGAATAATGGAAAAAAATTGTTTTTTCCAAAAGTCTGTTGGACAAAAAATGCTGCAAAAATAAAGGAAAGGCTGGAACAAGCATTTTTAAAGAAAACAGAGGAAAGAACGCTACCGACAAAAACATCTGAAAAACAAGAAAGAAATTATCTAACGAAAACAGCATTCCTATAATTTTATATGGAGAAGAAAGAATATTTCTAAAAATACCCTCAGGGGTCCCTCCGATTTGCTGATAAATCAAAAAATAATTTAATGAGTTACTGTCCAGATAAGATTTAATAATAACAGTAAAGAAAAAGAAAACAAAAAAACCTAAAAAAAACGGTATTAAGATCCACCTGACAGATCTTTTATCAAAAAACGCCAATATCCCAAACATTGAAACAGCCAAAGGAATGTTCTCTTTGCATAGCATCGCAAAAAAACAAGAAAGCAAGAAAATAGCAAATTCCTTTTTTTGATAAGAAATCAATGCCAACATTAAAAAAGGAATAGTTAGAACAACAGGATGAAATTCATAAAGATTTGCATATATTAACGGCGGATATGTTAAATATAGCGCGAGTAAGGCAACCGCCCATGCTCGCCCAATAATTTGAGAAGCAAAACGATAAAAAAGATGCCCGCCAACAAAAATAGCAAACACTTGAAAAACAAGAAGGCAAGCAGGTGTTTTAAGCACAAAATAAAAAGGAAAAATAAAAAAAAGAATAAGACTTATATGGTTTTCTAAAAAAGAGACGCCCAAAAGCGAACTATGTAGGGTTTCATGCAGCATATTCCACATAACTTGTGCATATATTGCAAAATCAAAATCAACAAAAGAAAAGAAGTGATATCTCAAAACTGCAACCACAGAAAACAAAAAAAGATAAATCCCTAGCGAAACAAAAGCTATCTTGTCAATAGCACTTTTTTTTATTTCCTCTTTCAAATTATCCACATCAAATCCCCTGTTTCTCAGATAAAACAAATGGCTCTGAAGGAATTTCCTTCAGAGCCACAAAAGCGACCCCAACGGGATTTGAACCCGTGCTGCAAGCTTGAAAAGCTTGTGTCCTAACCAGGCTAGACGATGGGGTCTTAAATATCTTTTGCCCGACACGCTTCGCATGCGGGGTAAATTCGCCTGTCAAGTTTATGAACGCTAACGCTTCATAAACTTGAGGCTCATTTAACGATAGAGTCTTAAATTTATGTTTCAGCATTATAAACAAAAAACTAACACAGTCAAGAAAAAATATTTTCCTTTTACTCCTCTTCTTTAGCTACAACACTTGCAACAGAACTAACAACGTCATCTTTGTCCAAATTGATCAGCCTGACTCCTTGCGTATTACGCCCTGTTTGCCGAATATCCTTAACAGAGCATCTAACAACCATCCCTTTTTTAGTCATAGCCATAATCTCATCTTCTGGCGTTGCAGAAAGACTTCGAACAACATGTCCATTCTTTTCCGTGACACTAATATTGATAATTCCTTTCCCGCCTCTCGATTGCTGGCGATAATCACAAAAATCTGTCCGTTTCGCAAACCCCTTAGAAGTTACGCTTAAAAATGTGCTTCCTGTTTTTTCGATACCAGGAGACATAACCTCCATACTCACAACAGCATCTTTTTTCCCTAATCGAATGCCGCGAACACCCTTGGCACTTCGCCCCATATCCCGAATTTGTTTTTCATGAAACCGAACAGCTTTTCCTTCCCTGGTAGCTAAAAGAACCTCACAGCTGCTGTCACTAATATCGGTTCCAATCAAAACATCTCCTTTTTCTAAGGTAATTCCAACAATGCCTCCTTTTCGAGGATTGCTGTAAGCAGAGAGTTTTGTTTTTTTAATGTTTCCTTGCGCTGTTGTCGCAATAACAAACTTTTCGTCACTAAACTCTTTGACCGCCACAATCGAACTAATGCGCTCATCAGCTCCAACAGAAAGAAGGTTAACAATCGCCTTTCCTTTAGAATTACGTGATGCAACCGGAATTTCGTAAACTTTAAGCCAACGAACAATTCCCTTATCAGAAAAAATCAAAAGATAATCTTTCGATGAAGCAACAAACAAATGCTCAACAAAATCCTCTTCTTTTGTTGTCATCGCTGAAACACCTTTTCCTCCACGTTTTTGTTTACGATAAGCATCAACGCTAAGTCTTTTAATATATCCTGTATGACTAATTGTGATGGCCATATCTTCTTCCGCAATCAAATCTTCAACCTCAATTTCTTCGGCTTTCCCAGCAATTTCCGTTCGCCTCTCATCGGCATATTTCTTTTTTATATAAAGAATTTCTTCTTTAATAATTCCATCTATTTTCTTTTCTGACCCTAAAATAGACCGAAACATCTCAATATTTTTTAAAAGTTCTTTATATTCTGATTCCAATCTATCTTGTTCAAGAGCCGTTAATCTCTGCAACTGCATTTCAAGAATAGCTTGCGCTTGAATCTCTGAAAGATCAAAATTCTTCATCAATGCTTTTTTGGCTTCTTGCGCTGTCTTAGACTCTTTGATTGTTTTAATAATTTGATTGATAAATTTTAAAGCAATTTTTAATCCTTCAAGAATGTGTGCTCGGCGCAGCGCTTTATCAAGATCAAATTGGGTTCGTCTTCTAATAATAACACGACGATGTTCTAGAAAATAATTCATTAACTGCTTAAGATTTAAAACTCTAGGCTGATTATTCGTTAGTGCTAAATTAATAATTCCAAAAGTTGTCTCCATCTGAGTGTGTTTATAAAGATAATTTAGAATAATTTCTGGCTGCACATCTCGACGAAGATCAACAACAACCCGAATACCGTCTTTATCAGATTCGTCTCGAAGATCTGTAATGCCATCTACTTTTTTATCCTGCACAAGATGCGCTATGTTTTCAACTAGATTAGCTTTGTTAACTTGATAGGGAAGCTCTGTAACAACAATCCTATCCTTGCTTCCTTTTTGCCTCTCAATCACAGCTTTCGCTCTTAAAGTAATTTTTCCTCGTCCAGTTGTATATGCATCTACAATACCTTGGCGTCCGCAAATAATGCCTGCCGTTGGAAAATCTGGTCCTTTAACATACTTCATTAATTCTTTAATCGTTGTTTCTGGTTTGTCCAAAAGAGCAATAATTCCGTCAGAAATTTCTTCTAGGTTATGAGGCGCCATATTTGTTGCCATCCCAACAGCAATGCCGCTTGATCCATTAACTAAAAGATTAGGGATTGCCGATGGCAATACTTGCGGCTCCTGGAGAGTGTTGTCAAAATTTGGACTAAAATCAACTGTTTTTTTCTCTAAATCTTTTAAGATTTCTTCGGAAATTGATTCCATGCGTATTTCAGTATAGCGCATAGCTGCCGCAGAATCTCCATCTACAGACCCGAAATTTCCTTGACCATCTACCAATGGATAGCGCATAGAAAAATCTTGAGCCAAACGCACAATCGTATCATAAACAGCTGTGTCTCCATGAGGATGATATTTACCTAAAACCTCACCAACGATACGCGCACTTTTTTTATAACTCTTGCTGTGTTCAAGGCCTAATTCTTTCATTGCATACAATACTCGTCGATGAACTGGTTTAAGCCCATCTCGAACATCTGGCAATGCACGGCTAACAATAACGCTCATCGCATAAGAAAGATAAGACGTCTTCATTTCTTCTTCAATGTTAACTGGGAGTATTTTTTCTTTCGTCGTAAAATCTTTCATCTTTTTTTTCTAACCTTTCTTAAAAATATCTATTTTCCTTTAAACATCCAAATTCTTAACTTCATGAGCATTGGCTTCAATAAACTCTCTACGAGGCTGCACCGCATCTCCCATTAAAGTCGAAAACGTTGCATCTGCTTCAACTGCATCCTCAAGAACCACCTGAAGCATGGTGCGCCTTTCAGGATCCATTGTCGTTTCCCACAATTGTTGAGGATTCATCTCCCCAAGACCTTTATAACGTTGAACATAAATGCCTTTATTCGCCTGAGTCCTTACAAACTCTAAAACTTCCTGAAGACTAATAAAATATTCTTTTTCTTTACCGCTTTCAACCACAAAATTAGGCTTAAGTTCCTCAACTTTTGTTGTTTTTTTAGTTCCTTTTTTCTTATCTTCAGAAAACATAAATGCACTTGTTTCTACTTTTAAAAATTCTGTAACACTAAGATTATGTTTTAAAAGAACTTTTTCTATATTCTCGATTTCTTCAGACTCAAAAATTTCAATATATTTAGCGTCTTCTTGATCTTTTGTTGCTTTAGCAAGTTCTTTATCATCGTAGAAAAATTCATCTTTATGCTCCACATTCATAACATAAACTGGCATTTTTTTGGTCTTTGGGTTCATTTTTTCAACATATTTTTGGAAATTTACTCCCTTTCGTCCCAATCTTCCAGATATTTTTTCAATTTCTACTAAATTTTCTAAAATCTCTTTTAGAGCAGCACCTTTAATTGGGTTTTTTTCTTTAATTTTTGAAAACACAAGATCTTCTGATCCAAGCTCTAAAATAAGCTCATTCATTTCTTCTTCTGTTTCAATATATTCTTCTCTTTTTCCTCTTTTCATTTTATATAAAGGAGGCTGAGCAACATAAACATGACCAGCTTCTATGAGCGATTTCATTTGACGATATAAAAAAGTTAAAAGCAATGTACGAATATGCGATCCATCAACGTCAGCATCGCACATAATAATCAATTTATGATAACGCAATTTCTCTAAACTAAACTCCTCGCCAACCCCTGTTCCAAGTGCTGTAATCATGGTTCGGATTTCTTCGTTACTTAGAATTTTGTCCAAACGGGCTTTTTCTACGTTTAGAATTTTTCCTTTCAAAGGCAAAATTGCTTGAAAAGTTCTGTCTCTTCCTTGTTTTGCAGAACCTCCTGCAGAATCACCCTCAACCAAATAAAGCTCACATAAAGAAGGATCCTTCTGTGAACAATCAGCTAATTTTCCCGGAAGTCCTCCACTCTCTAAGGCCCCTTTTCGTCGGGTTAGTTCACGCGCTTTACGAGCTGCCGCTCGAGCCCGCGAAGCAACAATCGCTTTATCAATAATTTTATTTGCAACAGACGGGTTTTCTTCAAAAAAAGTGTTCAGCTCTTCCAAAGTAGCTGATGCAACAAGTCCATCGACCTCTGAATTTCCAAGCTTTGTTTTTGTTTGTCCTTCAAATTGAGGGTTTGGAATTTTAACGCTTATAACAGCCGTCAACCCTTCCCTTGTGTCGTCTCCACTAATTGTAATATCATTTTTTAAAAGATTTTTACTTTTAGCGTAACCGTTAAGCGCTCTCGTAAGAGCTGAGCGAAAACCGCTTAAATGTGTTCCGCCCTCAATCGTATTAATATTATTTGCGTAAGTAAATACATTTTCGGCATAACTTTCACTATATTGAAGAGCAACTTCTATTTCAATTTTTTCTTGTTCTCTGTGAAAATAAATAACTTTTTTATGAAGAGATTCTTTTTTAGTTGAAAGATGCTCAACAAAAGAAATGATTCCTCCTTTAAACTGAAAAATATTTTCTTTTTCTTTTTTCTCTCTTTTATCAACAAGCTTAATCCAAATACCTTTATTTAAAAAAGCAAGTTCTCTCATGCGTTTTGCTAAAGTGTCATACGAGAATATTTGTGTTTCTTGAAAAATTGTTTTATCAGGCTTAAATGTAACTTTTGTTCCTGTTTCTTTTGTTTTTCCAATAACGGTTAATTTTGATGCTGTTTTTCCTTGTTCATATCGTTGATGATAAATTTTCCCTTCTTTCTTAATTTCTACCTCAAGCCACGTTGAAAGAGCATTAACAACGCTGACCCCAACACCATGCAAACCCCCGGAAACTTTATACACCCGATGATCAAATTTTCCGCCTGCATGCAAAGTTGTTAAAACAACTTCAACGGCTGGTTTTTTTTCTGTTTTGTGAATATCTACCGGAATTCCTCGCCCATTATCAGAAACACTAATTGTATTATTTTCATTAATCACAACTTCAATTTTATCGCAATACCCTCCCATAGCCTCATCAACTGAATTATCAACAACTTCATATACTAAATGATGAAGCCCTCGTGCTGTTGTATCTCCAATATACATAGCTGGGCGCATCCGGACAGCACTAACTCCTTCTAAAACTTGGATGTTTGTTGCATTATAATTATTTTTTTTCGCTTCTTTTTCGTCTACTTTTTTCTTCTCTTCTTTTATTTCTTTTTTCATGATACCTTTCCTAGTTTAAAACAAATTTCTTTTACTTCTGAAATCTCTTCTCTAATTTCTTTTAAAATTTTATTTTTTTTAAGATTTAAATGAAACATCCATGCCGGTGAATCCACGCATACAATCATTTTTCCTTCTTTAATTCCAAATATTTTTGTGTGTTTTTTTATTTTTCCGTTTAGTAAATTATCCCAAATTCTTTGTATTTTTGTTTCTTCTTGAGGTTCTTTAACCGAAAGTGTTTTCACAACATCTTGTATAATATTTTTAATTTCTTCCATTTTTTTAAATACGCATTGGAAGCGCTAAATAAAGATAATCGTTCATTCTTATAACACCTGGTTTATCCGCCCCTAAAAGTTCTAATCCAATCTCTTCTGATTCAATATTTTTTAAAGCTTCAATAAAGAAATGCGGATTAAAACCAACAATAAGTTCTGGGCCGCCATATTCAATTTTTACTTCTTCTCTGGATTCCCCTAGGTCAGGAGTAATTTTTGAAACAACTAATTTATCTTTAAAAACTTCAAACTTCACTGCTTGAAAATCAGGTGTTGTTAAAAGATTAGCTCGTTTGATTGCAGCTAACAATTCTTGCGTATTGATAATAATTTTATTTTTTTGTTCAGTAGGAATAACTTGATTATAGTTCGGATAATCTCCTTCGATAACACGTGTTGCAATTAATACATGATCAATATCAAACAAAAGTTGGTTTGCGTTCGTCAACAAAGAAATCTGCCCCTCTTCTTTTATATTTCTCATAACTTCATAAACAGCTTTTGTTGGGATAATGATTTTAGTTTCTTTTTTAATTGGTGCTGATGTTGTTTTCTCAATCTTAGCTAATCTTCTGCCATCAGTTGCAACAAGGCGTATAATATCATCTTCAATCTCCAACAAAACACCATTTAAGATATATCTTGCTTCTTCATGCGATACAGCAAAAGAAGTCATTTTTAACATTTCTTTCAAAACTCCTTGATTAATCACAACAGCTTCTACATTTTTAAATTCAGGAAATTTTGGAAATTCTTCTTTAGGAAGACCAATTAATTTGAATAAGCATTTTTCTCCCTCAATTTCAACATGATTGTTTTTCTTTGCTGTAATTAAAATATCCCCCGATGGTAATTCTTTAATAATATCACTAAACTTTTTAGCTGGAAGAGTTATCGCTCCTTCTTCAAAGATTTGCACAGGTATTTCACAGGATATTCCAATATCAAGATCTGTTGCATAGAGACGAATTGTTGATTTTTTTGTTGTTTCTAGCAACATATTAGAAAGGATTGGTAATGTTGTTTTTGAAGACACAACATTTTGTACCTTTGTTATTCCAAACAACAAGTCATCTTTTAAAATCTTGATTTTCATAATATTCACATCCTTTACAAAAAAATGATTCTAACTATTTTAAAAAAAATAGTTGTAGTTATCGTAGTGCCTGTTAATAATTTGAATAAGAACAAAACTATAAGAAAACAAAGAACTTATAAAAAAAAATCATGTTTAAAACTAGTGGATTAAAAAAGATTATTGTTTAATCTCCAAGGATAACTGTTCCGTGGATTGTTTCAAAATACTATTTTCGGTTATTTCTTTTCCAATTTTTTTACATGAGTGTAAAACTGTCGTATGGTCTTTACCCCCAAATGCAGTTCCGATTTCAGGTAACGAAAGATTCGTAAGCTGTCTAGATAAATACATTGCAATTTGGCGAGGCAAAACAATATTTTTATGTCTTTTGGTTGTTTTTAAGTCATGTAAAGAAATATTATAATGATTAGCCACAATTTTTTGGATCATATCAACCGTAATTAGCTTAGTTGTTTCTTTAACCATATCTTTTAATATAATTTTAGCCATTTCTAAAGAAACGGTTCGTTCCTCTAATAAAGAATATGCCATAACTCGAACCAAAGCCCCTTCAAGTTCTCGAATATTTGTTTTAATTTGCTCGGCAATAAAAAAAACAACTTCATCTGGCACTTTAGTTGACTCACGTTCAATTTTCTTTTTTAAAATAGCAACGCGAGTTTCAAAGTCTGGCGGTTGAACATCTGCAACAAGCCCCCACGCAAAACGAGAGCTTAGCCGATCTTCTAAATTTGGAATATTTTGAGGTGGCCTATCCGACGAAACAACGATTTGCTTACGAGCTTGGTGAAGATCATTAAACGTGTGAAAAAATTCTTCTTGTGTTGATTCTTTGCCAGCAATAAACTGAATATCGTCGACAAGAAGAACATCTACAGAACGATATTTTTGACGAAATTGTGCTGTTGATCGATGGCGAATAGCATCAATAAGGCCGTTAGTAAATTTTTCAGAAGAAATATAGCAGAATTTTGTTTCTGGTTTACTTATTCTAATTTTATTTGCGATGGATTGCATTAAATGTGTTTTTCCAAGCCCAACTCCGCCGTAAAGAAACAATGGATTGTATTCTTTTGCTGGAGATTCAGCAACAGCAAAGCTAGCGGCATGAGCAAAACGGTTCGAAGACCCGACGACAAAATTTTCAAAAGTAAATCGAGGCGTGATGATAGAGGAATCAACAATCCCTGTTTTCGGCGAATGTTTTTCTTCAAATTTTTTTTCTAATATGCTAAATTTTTTTTGTTTTTGGGCGCCGAGAAGTTGAGAATTGACTTCAAATTCAAGATTGATATTTTTTGGTGTTTGTTCGTTGACAGCTTCTTCAATGAAAGTAAGATAGTGTTCGACAATCCAGTTTTTAAAAAATTCGTCAGGTGTTTCGATAATGAGTGTATCAGGATTTTTTTCTTTGATGCTTAAAATGGAAAACCAGGTTTCATGGGAGGTCTCTCCGATTTTGGATCGAATAAGAGGCTGTGCGTTTTCCCAGATTGTTAATAAGCTCATAAAAGATGACAATAAAAGGTTTAAATAGGTTAATCCACAGAATTAACAGCTTTTCCACAGAAACAGTGTATGGTTTTTCGCCGTGAGCCTTCGAGGAACACAAAAAAATAAAATGAATATTCTAAAGAAGCGGCAAAAGCGAATTTATTATAACAGAGAAAAAACGAATTTCAACCTAAAACTTCCCCTTCTCCCCCTTGGTGATTATAAAAGGTTTTTAAAAATGAAAATGGCTCCTAACATATTGGGAATAGATTGTTTTAGGGCCTTTGAAAAAAGAAAAAAGCTTGACTAGAAAATCAGTCGTGTTATACTTATTCAAATATTTACAAAAAAAGTAAAGATACTGAGCACCAGTATCTTTTAATTTTATTAACGAGGAAATTCAAAAAATGAAAAAGACACTAAAAACACCAACAAAAATAAAAGGTAAAAGAAAGCATGGTTTTCGCCACCGCATGGAAACGCCTGATGGACGAGAAATTCTAAAACGCCGACGACAAAAAGGGCGAAAGAAATTAGCAGTTTAGCATCTATCCTCAAAAAAATCTAATTATGATTATTAATATATTATCGTTTTTGATACGCTTATATCAAAAAATTAAACACAGCCTTTTTACAGGTACGTGTCGTTTTCATCCTTCATGCTCGGAGTATGCGCTCGAAGCTTTGCAAAAATATGGGGCTGTCAAAGGCTCTATAAAGGCAATTTGTCGAATTTTGCGCTGTTCCCCCCTCTCTCGAGGAGGGTTTGACCCTTTAACATAGGATTAAATTTATGGAAAAAAGAACTTTTTTGGCTATATTAATATCAATAGTTATATTATTTGGATATAACGCTTTAGTATTAAAGAAAAGCCCTGTAGGAGAAGCGAAGAATATTGTTTTAGGTCCTTCAGCAGAAGAAACGCAAGTATTTGACAATAAAGAGTTTACAAATATTGAGGTTGCTGAAGCAACCCCTGATTCAGCAAATTTTTCTGGAGCAAAAGAAGAAGTAACAATAATTGAAAACGATGTTTTTAAGGCAGAATTTTCAAATATTGGCGGTAATTTAAAGAAAATTACAATTAAGAAGTATCAAGAATCCATGCCGGTTGAAAATATTATTGGTTTAGCTGGTTATGAAAGATACCCCTTCTCGCTTCGAAAATCTTTGGACAATAAAGTTATTTTTTATTACAGAGATGATTCATATGAAGTTACAAAAACATATGATTTGTCCAAAGAGGATTATCTCTTCAATGTTGAATTAAACATACAAAATGTTTCAGGAATGTCCAAAGTGAAAAATTTAAAAATAAACACTTTGACTGTTGAAACAAGCGAATTGATTAATGATAAAAATAATGCTCGCGAACGCGGACTTTATGAATATAGCGTTTCTTTAGACGGGGAAATCATAAGAAAAAATAATGCTATTGAGTTTAATTCTAAAAATTTATTTCATAAGATGGGAAATGTTGATTGGTCTGCTTTTAGAAATCGGTATTTTTGTGCTATCGTTAAGCCTGAATTTAAAACAAAAGATTACAAAACGGTTCCTGTTGGAAAAAATCAGCTCGACTTAATTTTAGAAACAAAAAATGTTGAAATGAAGCCTGGAGAAAAAATTTCTTATAACGCTTTTGTTTATGTTGGTCCTCAAGATAAGACAATTTTATCCGGATATGATCTTGGAATTGAAAAAGTGTCTGTTTTTAGTAAATATTGGATATTAGATTCAATATCAAACTTGGTTGTGATCACAATGAACTTGATATACAAGGTTATTCCAAATTGGGGATTTTGTATTATTATGATCAGTATTTTATTTTATTTAGTGACGTATCCGCTGACCATAAAAAGCATGCTTTCTATGAAAAAAATGCAAGCTTTGCAGCCAGAAATTACAAAGATAAGGGAACAATATAAAAACAATCCACAGCGCTTAAACAAAGAGATTATGGATTTGTACAAGACAAATTCAGTAAATCCTATGGGTGGTTGTCTCCCAATGATCTTACAAATGCCTGCATTCATTGCTTTATATCAAGCGCTTTGGAGAACGGTATCTTTAAAAGGAGCAAATTTTTTATGGATTAAAGATCTTTCTATGCCAGATAGATTGTTTATTTTTCCGTTTTCGCTTCCGATTATTGGGAATGAATTAAATATTTTGCCAATTATTATGATGGTAGCGATGTTTTTTCAACAAAAGGCTTCATCCAAAAACATGGCGGCAACAGATCCAAATCAAATAATGCAACAAAAAATGATGACCATGATTTTTCCAATATTTTTAGGATTTATATTTTATAAATTTTCAAGCGGGCTAACATTGTATTTTACGATGTTTTATATTCTCTCGACTTTTACTCAAATGAGAATGTCCAAAATAAAAAAGGTAGGGTAATATGCCGAAAGAGTCAAACAAGCCTGCTAAAAGTATTGAGGCATATGGAACAACAGTAGAAGAGGCTATCCAAAAAGCTCTAAAAGAGCTAAAAGTAGAAAGGGATAGAATAATTGTTAAAGTTGTTTCAGAAGAGAAAAAGGGTCTTTTTGGAATGGAAGGCGAAAAACCCGCAAAAATCATTGTTTCTTTGAAGGAATCATAGTAGAATATTATTAAAATCGGGTAATTTAATTAATGTTTCACGTGGAACATAGGGGTGAATAATATGGGAAAAACAATCGCGTTATGTAATCAAAAAGGTGGAACTGGAAAGACTACAACGTCAGTCAATCTTTCTGCTGCGTTGGCCCATAAAAATAAAAAAATTCTTTTAGTCGATACAGATCCTCAGGGAAACGCAACGAGTGGACTAGGAATTAATAAAAATAATATTGAAGTATCTATTTATGATGTTCTTTTAAACAAAGCAAAAATAAAAGATATTGTTGTCCAAACTGAATATGAAAATTTAACTGTTGCGCCGTGTAATATTAATTTAACTGGAGCAGAGATTGAGCTTGTTGGGGCTTTATCTCGAGAGGCAAGGTTAAAACGCGCGATTGAAGAAATAAAAAATGAATATGATTATATTTTTATTGATTCACCGCCATCTTTAGGTCTGATTACGTTGAATTCTTTGGTTGCAAGTGATTCGATTATTATTCCAATACAATGTGAATTCTATGCTTTAGAAGGCGTCTCACAACTCTTAAATACAATTAATTTGATAAGAGACGGGCTTAATCCGAATTTAGCAATTGAAGGTGTTTTAATGACTATGGCAGACTTTAGAACAAATTTAACAACAGAAGTTATTAATGAGATAAGAAGCTTTTTTAAGGAAAAGGTTTATAAAACTGTAATTCCAAGAAACGTTCGATTGAGTGAGGCGCCAAGCTTTGGAAAGCCAATTGCGATTTATGATAGCAGCTCGATTGGTGCAAAAAAATATGATGAATTTGCAGCAGAATTTTTAGGCGAGAGAGTTGAGAATAAAGAAGAAGAGGCTGTTGAAGCAAAGTAGTTTTATTTAAAATAAGAAAAGGAAACAACTTATGGAAAAAAGTGCTTTAGGAAGAGGACTTTCTGCGTTAATTACAGAGAACGTAAGCTTGGAAAAAGGAGAGACGATCGCCTATATTAGTACGTCTCATATTAAAAAAAACACGTTTCAGCCAAGAAAAGAATTTAATCAAGAAAGGCTTGATGATTTAATTTGCTCTATAAAAGAAAAAGGGGTTTTGCAGCCGTTGCTCGTTCGAAGAAGCGGCGATCAATATGAGCTGATCGCAGGAGAACGTCGTTTAAGGGCAGCGCAAAGTTTAAATATCGAAAAGGTTCCGGCGATTGTTAAAATAGCATCTGATCAAGAGGCTTTAGTCTTGGCATTAATTGAAAATATTCAAAGACAAGAGCTTAATGTTATTGAGGAAGCAAAGGCGTTTAAACGTCTTATTGATGAATTTAATTTTACGCAAGATGTTGTGGCGCAATCAGTTGGGAGAGATCGAACAACAGTTACTAATATTTTAAGATTGCTTATGCTGCCGGAAGAAATTCAAAAAAGTGTTTTGATGGGGTCTTTTTCTATGGGGCATGCGCGCGCGATTCTTAGTATTAAAGATGAATCTGTTCAAAGAGCTCTTTGGAAAAAAACATTAGATAAAGGGCTTTCTGTTCGTGAGGTTGAAAATTTAGTTAAGTCTGAGACCGATGGTTATGGGAAAAAGAAAACAAAACCTTTGGATCAAAGGGATCGATATGTTGTAGATTTGGAAGAAGATTTGCAAAGAGCCTTGGGCACAAAAGTTCGTATTAAAGCGCAAAAAAAACGCGGGCAAGTTGTTATTGAATATTATTCTTCCGACGATCTTGAGCGTATTATTGATATTATTAAAAAATAAGACGGATTTTCCGTCGAGGGGATAGACATGATTAAGGGAATGACAGGGTTTGGAAGCGCTGAAATTTCTTCCGGAGCAACAAAAGGTATCGTCGAGGTTAAAAGCGTTAACCATCGTTATTTGGACGTCGGATATTTTTTACCTCCAGGATTTATGCTGTTAGAAGATAAAATTCGCAAGCTTGTTCAAAAGGATATTTTTCGTGGACGCATTTCTATCGTAATGAAGATTACGAAAAAAGAGGCGCCAACAGTTTCTTTTAATAAAAAAGTTATTCAAACGTATTTAAAGCAAGAGAAAAACTTAAAAAAAGAGTTTGGATTATCTGGAGATTTGTCTTTGGGAGAGCTAATTCGTCTTCCTGGGGTTGTTGATGTACAAGAAACAGATGTTAATGCAAGCACTTTATGGCCAGCTGTAGAAAAGGCAATTACAAAAGCTTTGGCGTCTTTGGTGAAGATGCGAAAAAGAGAAGGCCTGAGCATTGCCAAAGATGTTAAAAGCCAGCTATCTCTTATGTCCTTGCAAATAAAGAAGATACAGCTTAGAGAAAAACAAGTATTGTTTTTGAATAAGAAAAAAATGGATTCTGAAGAATTTGAGTCGTATCAAAAAAGCATTGATGTTAATGAAGAAATTTCTCGTTTAGCGCATCATGTTGTAGAATTTCAGCTGTTTTTAAAAAGCAACGGGGCTGTTGGAAAAAAACTTGATTTTATTGCACAAGAAATGCAGCGAGAAACAAATACTATTGGTTCAAAAATACAAGACAAAATTGTTTCTAATTCAGTTATTTCTCTGAAAAGCAAGATCGAAAAATTAAGAGAGCAAGCACAAAACGTTGAATAAGAAAAACACAAAAAAAGAAAAAGGAAAAATTTTTGTTCTTTCGGGCCCGTCGGGTTCAGGAAAAACAACACTACATAAGCGAGTGCTTAAAAATAAAAAAATTTCAAAAGTGCTTGTTAAAACTATTTCGGCGACAACGCGTGCTCCTCGAAAAGGAGAAAAGAATGGCCAAGATTATTTATTTCTTACGGAAAAAGAATTTCTTTATCGGAGAAAGATTGGGTATTTTTTAGAGTGGAAAAAGGTTTTTGATTGTTATTATGGAACGCCAAAGAAATTGGTCGACGGGGTTCTGAAAAAAGGAAAGAATGTTTTACTTTGCATCGACGTTCAAGGCGCAAAGGTTGTGTTTCGGCAGAATAAAGAAGCCGTTGGTATTTTTTTAAAAACTAAGAATATGAGCGTTCTAAAAAAGCGTCTCCAAGAAAGAGGTGCAGAGACAAGTGAAGATTTTTGCAGGCGCATCCAGACGGCTCAAAAAGAGATGAAAGAAATAAAGAAGTACAAGTATGTCGTTATTAATGATGTTCTAGACGTAGCAACAAAAAAGATCGAGAGCATTCTTTTAGATGAGATAAATAGAGAAACAGGAGGAGTCAATGGGGTATCAACCGCTAGAAAAGCTTTTGCCCAAAGCTAAATATAGTATTTACAAACTTGTTTTGTTGGCCGCAAAAAGAGCGACTGAACTTGCCGAAGGGATGCCAAGTCTCATTTCAAGACCTTCGAATATTAAAACAACAACGCTTGCTTTAGACGAAATTATGGAAGGAAAAGTTGTTTTAAAAGGAGCGGAGGATCAGCTTGTTCCTGGGGATTTGCCTAAAATCGAAGAAGAGGATGAAAAATCTGAAGAGATGGGTGCAGAAAAAGAGGAATAGAACAGTGGCGAAGCAAAAGCATGTTGTTCTGGGAGTTACAGGAAGTATCGCCGCGTATAAGGCGTGCGATATTATTCGAGGGCTTCAAAGAAAAAATATTTTTGTTACGGTTCTGATGACTGAAAAGGCAAAAAATTTTATTACGCCACTTACGTTAATGAGTCTTTCTCAGAATAAAGTGTATTGTGAAATGTTTGTATCAAATTTTGATCAATGGGAAATGGATCATATTAGCTTGGCGCAAAAAGCAGATGTTTTTTTAATTGCTCCAGCAACAGCAAATGTGATTGGAAAAATTGCAGGGGGTATTGCAGACGATCTTTTGACAAGCACCGCAATAACAACAAAAGCACCTATTGTAATTGCGCCAGCGATGAATACGGCGATGTATGAAAATACAATTGTTCAAAATAATATTAAAGATTTGAAAAAGCACGGAATAGAGTTTATTGATCCTATTCCTGGAAAGCTCGCGTGTGGCGATGTAGGCAAAGGCCATTTAGCGCAGACAGATATTATTATAAAAAAAGTTTGCGCTCTTTTGAAAAATGCATAAAATGATTAGACGTTTGGCGCGATAGCAAAGTGGGCCGATTTTTTTAATCGATTTTTTAAGGATGTCGGCATTCCAGATTTCTATACGAAAGCTAGAATAGGGCAGCAAAGAATTTTAGTTATTTTTTTGGCGCGATAGCCAAGTGGTAAGGCAGTGGTTTGCAAAACCATTATGCGCCGGTTCGAATCCGGCTCGCGCCTTTAAATGAGGACATGGTTTACGGAGCTTAAGTTCCGTAAACTATAAGTCCGAATTTACTCCGCACGCGAAGCGTGTCGGAGAAATGATTTGATTGATTAGAATGTAGGATACGAGTTTTTGTAAGGTATGTAGGCGAATTTGCTCTGCACGTGAAACGTGTGAAGTTAATGATCTTTGAATATTTGGGCAAGTGGTGGAATGGCATACACGAAGGACTTAAAATCCTTTGGTCGAAAGACTATGAGGGTTCGACTCCCTCCTTGCCCATATGAGTTTTTGAAAATCAAAAACTCACAGAGCAATTGAGAATAGAAAATAGATAATTGACAAGAAAAAAAGTCATTGCGTTCAAATCTCTATTTTCAATTTTTACAAATATTTGAATTTTATTTACGGGCTCATAGCTCAGTTGGTTAGAGTACTTGCATGACATGCAAGGTGTCCGAGGTTCGAGTCCTCGTGGGCCCACCAGATTTTAGAAACATAAGTCTTTTTGTTTCAGCTAGATAGGGAAAGATGGCAGAGAAAGAAAACAAAAAAAAATTGGAAACTTTGAGACACAGTTGCTCGCATGTGATGGCGCAAGCCGTTAAAGAGCTTTGGCCTAATGTGAAGGTGGCTATTGGTCCTGCGATTGATAATGGTTTTTATTATGATTTTGAACGCAGCGATCCTTTTTCAACAGATGATTTGAAAAAGATTGAAAAAGCAATGCGCCGTATTATTCAGGATAAGCCAAAAATTGTTCAAAGTCTAATGCCTAAGAAAGAAGCTTTAGAGCTTTTTGAAAAACAAGGCGAAATTTATAAAGTTGAGCTCATTGAAAATTTAGAGGACGAACAAGTTTCTGTTTATCAGACAGGCGATGGATTTCTGGATTTATGTAAAGGCCCGCATGTTGATAATGCTGGAGAAATAAAAGCCTTTAAATTGCTTTCGGTTGCTGGCGCTTATTGGCGTGGAGACGAAACAAAACAAATGCTTCAGCGAATCTATGGCACTTGTTTTCCGTCAGAGAAAGAGCTTAAAGAATATTTAGCGATGCTTGAGGAAGCGCAAAAAAGAGATCATCGGAAGTTAGGGCCACAATTAGATTTGTTTAATTTTTATCAAGAAGAAGCTGGTGCAGGGCTCATTTTTTATCATCCTAACGGAGCGATGCTTCGAAAGATAATCGAAGATTATATTAAAGATGAAAATATCAAACAAGGGTATGATCTTGTTCAAACGCCAAATATCCTAAAAGGAAAGCTTTGGGAAACATCTGGCCACAGCGAGTATTATCGAGAAAACATGTATTATTTTGACGTGGATAATCAAGAGTATGCCGTAAAGCCAATGAATTGTCCGGGTCATATTTTGATTTACAAATCAAAGACGCGTTCTTATCGCGATTTGCCAGTGCGATTATTTGAATTAGGAACTGTTTACCGTCATGAAAAAGCAGGAGTATTGCATGGACTTTTGCGTTTGCGTGGATTTACCCAAGACGACGGACATATTTTTTGTCGAGAAGATCAGGTAAAAGATGAGGTTATGAGCGTTATTGAGTTTGTATTTAAAGTGATGAAAACATTTGGATTTAATGATTATGAGATTGAGCTTAGCACGAGACCCGAAAAATTTATTGGAGATATTAAGGATTGGGAAATCGCAACTAATGCTTTAGAAGAATCTTTGAAGCAAAAAGAAATTGAATATCAGATCAATGAGGGTGACGGGGCCTTTTATGGGCCGAAGATTGATATTAAGCTTAAAGATGCGATTGGTCGCTCTTGGCAATGCGCGACAATTCAATGTGATTTTGCTTTGCCTGAGCGGTTTAAGATGACTTATATCAACGAGGAAGGCAAAGAAAAAAAACCGATTATGATTCATCGGGCAATTTTAGGGAGCGTGGAACGTTTTTTTGGGACACTAATTGAGCATTATGCAGGCGCGTTTCCTTTGTGGCTTGCGCCAATACAAGCGGCGATTATTCCGATTAGAGAGGAACATCAAGCTTTTGCAAAACAAATAAAAGAAGATTTACAAACAAACGGTTTTCGGGTTATAATTGACACCAGCAATGAAACTTTAAATAAGAAGATTCGAGAAAATTCTGTTAAAAAGATTCCTTATTTGATTATTTTAGGGGACAAAGAAGTTGAGACAAGAGAAGTGTCTGTTCGAAAAAGAGGCGGCAATCAAACAAATATTGCTTTTGATGCTTTGGTAGAGCAGTTTAAAAAAGAAGTTGTTCAGAAAGTATAAGATAAACCCATTATAGCAGGAGGTAGTTTTATTAATAAATATATTCGAACTAACGAGCGTATCCGAGTTCCAGAAGTACGTGTTATTGGGCCAGAGTCAGAGCAGCTTGGCGTTGTTCTTATTAAGAGAGCGTTAGAGTTGGCTCAAGAGAATGAGCTTGATCTTGTTGAGATTGCCCCAACAGCAAAACCACCGGTTTGTCGTATTATGGATTTTAGCAAATATAAGTATGATCAAGAGAAAAAAGAGCGGCTTGAAAAAAAGAGTCAAAAAATAACACATTTAAAGCAAATTCGTCTTAAACCGCACATTGATCAACATGATTATCAAGTAAAATTAAGGCAGGCGATTTCGTTTTTAGAGAAAAAAGATAAAGTAAAAGTAAATCTTTTTTTCCGAGGACGCGAGATGGCTTTTAGGGATCAAGGAAAAGAAGTGTTGAAGAGGTTTGTGGAAGAAATTTCTGAACATGGACAAGTCGAAAAAGATCTTAGCATGATGGGCCGCGTGATGTCTATTGTCGTTGCCCCTAAAGCAAGTAAGAAATAAAGTTGTAGAAAGGAAATATTATGCCAAAGCTTAAAACAAACAGGTCTGCCGCTAAGCGAGTGCGCGTTACCAAGACAGGTAAGATAAAAAAGCGAAGCGCAAATCGTGGACATATTTTAGGAAAAAAAACAAGTAAAAGAAAACGCCATCTTCGCAAAGACGGATATCTTAAGTCGGGCGATGCAAAGAAACTAAAAAAGATATTACCGTATCTTTAATAAGGAGGAAGGGATCTCATGACGAGAGTTACAAACGCTGTTGCCTCACGCAAGCGAAAAAAAAGAGTTTTAAAACAAGCCAAAGGACAATTTGGACACAGGAGCAAACGTTATCAACAAGCGGATCGTTCTGTTACAAAAGGAATGGCATATTCTTATCGAGATAGACGTGTTAAGAAGCGTGAAATTAGATCTTTGTGGATCGTTCGCATTAATGCCGCTTGTCGCGATGCTGGGTTAACCTATAGCCGCTTTATTAAAGGATTAAAAGAGGCTAATATTGAGGTTAATCGTCAGATGTTAGCAGAATTAGCTGTTAATTCTGCGGTTGCTCTTAAAAAGCTAATCAAGATTGCTCAAGAATCTGTAACAGTAAAGCCTGTTCCAAAGACAACCAAAAAGGTTTAAGAACGTTATATTAAGGCAAGGAATTTATTCTTGCCTTTAATATTAATATTTTTAAAAATATGAAAATAACAATTGTTGGAGCAGGGATTATCGGGTCAAATCTTGCAAAAGATCTTTCTGATCAGAATCATGAAGTGTATGTGGTTGAGAAGAATCCAGAGATTGCAGCTAAGGCAAATGAAAAACTAGATGCCAAAGTAATAGTAGGGGAGGGTTCTGATCCTGAGATTTTAAAGCAAGCAGGCGTTGAATCTGCAGACCTTGTGATTGCTGTGACCGCTTCTGATGAAACAAATTTTGTTGTTTGTTCCTTAGCAGATGCTTATGGTGCTAAGAAAAAAATTGCCCGCATTCGAAATCTTCCTTTAAGCCAAGCCCTAAATAAATTTGGTTATTCTCGTTTTTCCATTGATGAAATTATCAATCCTGAGCAAGTCGCGGCCGAACAAACTGTGAAGATTGTTATGGCGCCAGGATCACATGAAGTTGCTGATTTTGGTGATGGAAAAATTCTTTTACGTTCCTTTGTAGTCTTGGAAAATTCTCCTTTGTGTAACGCTAAAATAGAAGATTTTCGAAACGATGATTCGCCATGGCCTTTTTTGATTATTGCCGTTAAAAGAGATAATAGCGTCGTGATTCCTAAGGGGGACATTGTTATACAAAAAGCAGACCGCATTTATGTTTTGTTGCCAGCTGCTTCTCTTGGAGAGTTTTTAGCGTTTGTTAATCCGGATGCTCGACGGGCAGAGAAAGTTGTTATTTATGGAGCAACGAGCATTGGTGAGAGAATTGCTCAGGACTTGGTAGGACATGTTAGAGATATTCTTATTTTAGAAGAGAACGAAGAAGAGGCTCTTGAGGCGGCTGGCAAACTAACGAATGTCCGCGTGATTAATGGTTCTCCATCAGAAAAAGAACTCTTAAAAGAATGCGGAATGGAAGCCGTTGATGTATTTATTTCAGCTTCGGAAAACGATCATTCAAATTTAGTAAGCGCTGTTTTAGCTAAAAAAGCAGGAGCTAAAAAAACAATCATTATTACACAACAGCCAGATTACATGACGATCATGGAATCTCTTGAGATTGATGTTATGATCAACCCTCGATTTTTAGCTGTTGATCAAATTCTTCGTCTAGTCAGAGGGGATGGGGTCAATGCCGTTACAAAAATTGTTGGGTGTAACGCTGAAGCTCTTGAGCTTGTTCCAGAGCAAGGGTCTCCGATCACAAAAGCACCGTTAAAGGATGTTAAATTTCCTAAAGATTCTATTATTGGGGCTGTGTTTAGGGATGACGATGTTCTTTTGGCAGATGGAAATACTCATATTCGTGAAGGAGAAGGGACAATTGTTTTTTGTCACGAAAAATGTATCGTACCTTTACAAAAATTATTTACTAGAAAAAAAATTTTTTAAAATCCTCTTATGCATAAAAAGATTGTTGTAAGCATTGTGGCTAGAGTTCTTTTGGTTGTTAGCCTTATTATGCTCATCCCTTTAGGATGGGCATTTTTTGATAACAAGGAAAGCCTTGAGGTGTTTGCATTTACGACAACGATATTGCTGGGATTGTTGGTTTCTGTGGTTGTGCGTGCGGTTTTTCCATTGGATTCAGAAGGATTTGAACTTTTGAATGCTAAAGACGGATTAGCTATTGTTGGGTTGTCGTGGATTGTTTTGTCTTTTTTTGGATCTTTGCCTTTTTATTTAGCAGAAAGTGTTCCGTCATTTACCGATGCTTTTTTTGAAACGGTTAGTGGATTTACAACAACAGGAGCGACGATTTTTTCTTATATTGAAGGGCTGCCCAAAGGACTTCTTTTTTGGCGTAGCTTGACTCATTGGCTTGGCGGGATGGGAATCATTGTTCTTTTTTTAGCTTTGTTGCCTGTTATTGGACAAGGCGCTTATCGGCTTTATCAGGCTGAGGCTCCCGGTCCAACGGCAGAACGAGCGCAGCCACGCGTCAAAGAAACCGCCAAGGCACTTTGGGGTGTTTATTTTATTTTGTCTGTCTTAGAGACGCTTTTGTTGAAAGCAGGAGGGATGACTTGGTTTGATTCTCTTTGCCATACTTTTGGGACAATGGCGACTGGAGGCTTTTCTACAAAAACGGCAAGTGTCGCTGCGTTTAATCCTTTTATTCAATGGACAATTATTGTTTTTATGTTCTTGGCAGGAACTAATTTTATTCTTCATTATCAAGCTATCAAAGGGAACTTAAAAACATTTTTTAGAAGCGAAGAGTTTCGATGGTATTTTTTTCTTGTGCTTGCCCTTGTTTTTATTTTTACATTTATTCTTAAAAGTTATTACGACGTGACAACGCCATTAAGAACGGCAGCGTTTCAGGTTGTTTCGATTTTGACAACAACTGGATATGTGACCGCCGATTTTAACCTTTGGCCTCAGGCGCTTCGTATAGGTCTTGTGTGTTTGATGTTTGTTGGTGGCTGTGCAGGATCGACCGGCGGAGGGATGAAAGTTCTTCGTATTTTTTTAATTTTCAAAGTAGCGCTAAGGTCAGTTGTTCAAGCAATATTTCCAAATGCAGTTATTCCTGTTAAAGTTGACAATAAACCAGTTTCAGACAAAATTGTCTTGGGAGTTTTGTCTTTTGGAGCGATTTTTATTCTTCTTTTTATTTTAGGTGCGATTGCTATGGCTGCCACAAATGATTGTGATTTGCAAACAGCAGCCACCGCTTCTATTGCTTGTTTGGGAAATATTGGCCCTGGTTTGGGTAAGGTTGGGGCTGTTGAAAATTATGCTTGGATTTCTGTTCAAGGAAAATGGGTTTTGGCTTTTTTGATGTTAGCAGGGCGCCTGGAGCTTTATTCTATTTTGATTTTATTGGTTCCAACAACTTGGCGCAAATAGTTTCTGCCTCTGGCATTTTTTATAGTATAATAATTATACTTTTACTTCTATTTACTAATTTTCTGGAATTTAAAAAAAATGACATCTTGGAATTTCGAAGAAATTAATACAAATTTATCTCAAGAAGCTTCTCAGATAAGTGGCGCAGATCAGCTAGAAGCCTTTCGTATCAAATATTTAGGGCGAAAAGGGTTTGTTGCTGAAATTTACGCAAGTCTTGGGGCCGCCTCAAAAGAAGAAAAACCTTTGATTGGCAAAAAGGCCAATGACCTAAGGAATAAAATACAGTCTATTATTGATGAGAAAAAGAAACTTTTTCAGTCTGAGCATGAAGAAAAAAAAGCTCAAGATAGTATCGATGTGACTATGCCAGGAGTTAAAGTGCCTTTGGGGCATGCGCATATTTTATCTCAAACAATGTATGAAATTTGTGCAATTTTTGAGAAATTAGGATTTTCTGTTTTTGAAGGTCCAGAAATCGAAACAGAGTTTAACAATTTTACAGCGCTTAATATTCCGGCAGACCATCCTTCTCGCGATGCGTTTGATACTTTTTATTTGGATGCGAAAGACCCGAGTAACAAAGAACGTAATCTTTTGCTCCGCAGTCACACTTCTCCTGCACAAATTCGTGCGATGCAAAATAATAAACCTCCTTTAGCTGTGATTGTTCCTGGCAAGGTATATCGACCTGATGCGGTGGATGCGAGTCATTCATTTATGTTTCATCAGATTGAAGGATTGCTAGTTGATGAAAAAGTGACTCTTTCCGAGTTGAAGGGATTGCTTACAGTTTTTTGTCAGAAATTGTTTGGAAAAGATATTAAAATGCGATTTCGTCCACATTTCTTTCCGTTTACCGAGCCCTCGGCAGAGGTCGATATTTCGTGTTATATTTGTAAAGGAAAAGGATGTTCGGTTTGTGGACGAAAAGGATGGCTTGAAATATTGGGTTGCGGCATGGTTCACCCAAAAGTTTTTGAAGCGGTCAAATATCCAAAAAATAAATACACAGGCCTTGCATTTGGAATGGGCGTTGAGCGCATTGCCATGCTAAAGTACGGCATTAATGATATTCGTTTGTTTTTTGAGAATGATGTAAGATTTCTTAAACAATTCTAGACGCAAAAGCTCGGTTTTTAGAACATAAGGGACCAGCCGAGCAAAAGCGAGGCAGTCCCGAAAACGCCTAAGCGTTTTCGGGATATTGAGCATTTGATTTTGAATGTTATCCCGCATGTGTAGAATGCTGGGATATTGAATATTTGATTTTTGAAAGTTATCTCGCACGTTTAACGTGTTGGGACTAATCTTAACCTAGACAGAGCTTTGTATTTTGTTGTTACGAAGAGTAGGCCCTGGCTAAATTTAGGAGGAAAAAGATGAAAAAAGTAATTTTTACAATATTATTTCTTATTGCTTGTTGTTCGTTAGTTTTCGCAGATAAAGTTACGCTGACAACGTATTATCCAGCCCCTTTTGGCATGTATCAAGAGATGCGGGTTATGGGCTTGCTCGGCGTTGGAGAGGAAAACCCTACTCATAAAGTGGAGATTATTGCTGATGGGGCAGGTCAAGGTGTCCTTGTTGCTGGAATAGGAAACACAGCGTCAAATATGTCCTCTGCTCTTGGTTCAGGAAACACAGCGAGCGGATCAACTTCTTTTGCAACAGGAGATATGAATAGCTCTACTGGAGCTAGTTCTTTTTCAACAGGATCTGGCAATACTGTTTCTGGGCTTAGAGCTTTTGCTTCTGGGTTTTCAAATACGGCTTCTGGAGAAACATCTTTTGCTTCGGGAGACGAAAATGTTGTTTCTGGTGAAAATTCATCTGCGTTTGGTTCAAAAAATGATGTAGATGGAATTAGTTCTTTTGCCGCAGGATCTGACAACGCTGTTTCGGGAGACAATTCTTTTGCAACAGGGGAAAGCAATACGGTTTCTAACACAAGATCTTTTGCTTTTGGATTTAAGAATGCTGTTTCAAGTGAGCAGTCCGCTGCCTTTGGAGAGGGGAACATTGTAAGCAACGAAAAAAGCTTTGCTTTTGGAGAGCAGAATAATGCTATTGGAAGAAATACTTTTGCTGCTGGGATAAACGTGACGGCAAAAGCTTTGGGTTCTTCGGTTTTTGGAAGATTTAATCTGGTTAGGGGAACGGAGCATCTTTGGAAAAATTTAGACCCCTTGTTTGTTATTGGAAACGGAACAAATGACGCTAATCGATCTGATGCAGTGGCTGTTTTAAAAAATGGAGATGTTGGGATTGGTGTTGCAAATCCTGTATCTAGGCTTGATGTTAGCGACGGAACAATCACGTTAGGGGACGGTAATATTTCTAGCTCAGGAGACAATGATCGAGGTATTTTTGTTAAGCAAGATGGTGTAACGGGTGGTGATTTTATTGGGTTAAGCAAGGAAGATCCGAGTTTTCCTGTTCATGTTGGCCTTGATTTTGGAGGCATTTCGATGAGTAGCGCAACTCTTCTTCAGGTAGATGGGAGAATTAGTTCTGGCCATATTGTTGTTGGTGGTAATGATGTTGATGAAAATCGTAATATTTATGTCTATGGATATGCTCAGTTTGGTACAGCTCAATTAGTTGCCTGTAATGCAACTCGAGCAGGGTCTGTTCGCGTTGCTGCCGTGCCCGCTGGGAGCTGTAATGATTGCTGTGCTTTGGAGGTTTGTTATCCTGGAGAAGAATATGATAAAGACGGGATTTTGATACCAGGAGGGCCGGGATATACATGGAAAGGGGCTTGTCATGCGGTTAAGCTTGGCGCTGCTTCTCCTCCCGGAGGATCAGGAATAGAAAATGGGCTTAATCTTACTGATTAAAAGATAATAAATTAGTTTAGATTTTAGCTTTTGAATTTATTTTATTTAATATTGTATTGGGGGAAGAAATGAAAAAAATAATTTTTACCATATTATTTGTTGTTGCTTGTTGTTCATTAGCTTTTGCAGATAAAGTTACTTTGACAACGTATTATCCAGCCCCTTTTGGCATGTATCAAGAGATGAGGGTTATGGGACAGCTAGGTGTAGGGGAGGAAAACCCTATCCATAAAGTTGAGATTGTTCCCGATGCTGGACAAGGTGCACTTGTTGCTGGGTCAGGAAACACAGCAACAAACGCCTCTGTTGCTTTTGGTTTAAATAATACTACGACAGGAAACAATTCTTTTACATCAGGAGAATCGAACAATGCTACGGGGAACTATTCAACGGCTTTTGGTTCAGAAAATACAGTAAGCGGGACAAGATCTTTTGCATCAGGGTTTCAAAATAATGTTGCAGGAGACAATGCTTCTGCTTTTGGTGGAAGCAATTCGGTGAGTGGTAGTTATTCTTTTGCAGCAGGAAATGCGAATGTTGCTTCTGGGAAGAGAGCTTCTGTTTTTGGTCAAGCAAGTTTTGCTAGCGGAGACTATTCTTTTGCTAGTGGGCAATTTGCTAATGCTAGGGCTAAAAATTCTGCTGTTTTTGGACAATATAATATTGTTTCTGGGACGACAAATGCCTGGGTTGACACTGACCCTTTGTTTGTGATTGGGAACGGAGCAAGTGCTGCGAATCGGTCTAATGCAGTCACTGTTTTAAAAAATGGAAGAACTGGTATCGGAACAGAAACTCCTTTTGCTGACCTTCATGTTCAAAATACAGATTTTAATTATTCTGCTGTTTTTGAGAATACCGCTGCTGCGCCAGATGGTCCTGTTATTGAGATTTTTAATGATGCCGTTCCAAGGAGTGTTACGACAAAGTCAGGAATTTATATGGAAACTTCTGCTGATACGGCGTATGGAATTTATCAAACAGGCGGCGGGGATAATTATTTTGCTGGGGATGTTGGGATAGGAAAAACTGCTCCTCAAGCTCATCTTCACGTTAATGCTCAGGGGAGTGCAGAGGGGGTTTGGATTAAATCTGAGGCTGCCAATAGCTCTTCAGGGCTTAGTTTTGTTAGCGGAGGAACAAACGATCGATATAATATTTTTAGTAATCAGGGAAATTTAACCTTTGCTCGATATAGAAACGGAGCGGGACAAACTGATAGTAATTTTATGGTTATTGATGATCAGGGGTGGCCAAACGGTGGACGTCTTGGGATTGGGATAACTGTACCTCAGGCCAAGTTGGATGTTAATGGTGCTATTAAAGTTGGTACTGAAGGGACGGCGTGTTCAGATAAGACAGCTGGGATGTTGAAATTCACGCCAATTGAAAAAGTTGTATGTGCAACGGGGACTGTTCAGACATCTACTTTACGCTTATGCTCTACTGATGACAATGGAGCAAATTGGAAATGGTATCTTGTCCATGGAGATTGGAATGAAGTGTGTTCTCCTTCCCCATCTCCAATTGAATGATGAAAATTTATTGAACGGAATAAAAAGTAAAAAAAGATTAAATAGTAGCTTAGGATTATTTTAGTTAAAGAAAATAATAATGAAAATAAATTTAAATTGGATTAAAGATTATATTGATATTCCAAATAAAGTTGATGAGCTTGCGCATAAGCTAACTTTATCTGGACAAGAAGTCGAGAAAATCGAAAAGATTAACGGCGACACCGTTTTTGAGCTTGAGGTGACTCCGAATCGGCCAGATTGTCTTAGCTTTATTGGTTTGGCACGAGAGTTTTCTGCCATTTTAAATAAGAATTTAAAAAAGCCAAAAATAAAAAAAATAAAATTTTTAAACAATAAATGTGACATCACAATTGAAGATAAAAAAGACTGTAGTCGGTATATTGGTGCGATTTTGACAGGTGTCAAAATCGCACAATCTCCACTTGGGATGCAAAAAAATTTAAAGACCATTGGTCTTCGCCCTATTAATAATATTGTTGACGTGACTAATTTTTGCTTGATGGAAACCGGTCAGCCTATGCACGCCTTTGATTATGATAAATTAAAAGGCAACAAAGTTGTTGTGCGTCGCGCTAAAAAAGGTGAAAAAATTATAGCGATTGATGACGTTGTGTATGATCTTGATCCATCTATTTTGGTTATCGCAGATGAGAAAAAGCCAGTTGCGATCGCAGGTATTATGGGAGGCAAAGAAGCCGAGGTAACAAAAGAAACAAAAAATATTTTGTTGGAAAGTGCTTATTTTGATCCTATTTTGATTCGGCGCGCATCGCGCAATCTCGCGCTTCGAAGCGATTCTTCTTATCGCTTTGAAAGAGGGGTTGATGTTAATGTTGTTGAGGCGGGGATTAAAAGAGCAGTTAATTTGATTCAAGATTTGGCAGGTGGTGTTGCGTTTTCTCAAAAAGATGTTTATCCTGGCAAGTCAAAAAAGATTCAGAAAAAGATTGATGTGACGACAGATCAAATCAATTCTCTTTTAGGGGCAAATCTTCCGACGACAAGAATTAAGAATATTTTAAAGAAACTTGAGTGTTCGGTTTCTGAGAAAAAGAAAAATTGTTTAGAGGTTGCTCCTCCATCATTTCGAAGTGACATTACAAAAGACGTTGACGTGATTGAAGAAATCGCGCGTGTTGTTGGCTTTGACAATCTTCCTCTAAAGATGCCAGAAATTAAAGCACAAAATATTGTTGGCTCTCAAAAATGGATTTTTAAAAAAGATTTGTCACAGGCATTAACAGGGCAAGGATTAGACGAAATTATTAGCTATACCATGGTGGGAGAAAAAACGATTGAGAATGCAAATATTTCTTTTGATAAAGAAATCATTCAAAATCAAAATCCTTTGACCGAGGATCAGGTTTTTATGAGAACAGATTCTTTGCCAAGCATTCTAAATATTGTTTCTCTAAACATAAAAAGAGGTCAGAAAAATTTAAAGTTATTTGAGCTTGGGAAAATTTATCCAGCGTCTGGCGAGAAAGATATTTTGTCAATTGTAATGACCGGAGATAGGAGCAAAGATTGGCGCAGTTTAAAAAAAGAAAAAATAGATTTTTATGACATTAAAGGTACTGTTGAAAATGTGCTAGGTTATTTTTTAAAAGAAGAGGGTTGTTTTGAAAAAGCAGAGATTTGTTATTGTCAAAAAGGACAGAGCGCAGAGGTTGTTTTTAAGGGTAAGAAAATTGGATTTTTGGGGAAGATTGATGAAGGCGTTTTAAATAGATGGGATATTAAATATCAAGATGTTTTTTTTGCACAAATTGAAACAAGTTCTATTTTTAAAGCGTCTCAAAAAATTGAGAAATATAAAGCTGTTTGCGAATATCCTTGTGTGGTGCGCGACATTAGTTTGAGTCTTCAAGAAAATATTAGTTATCAAAAAATAAAAGATGTCATTTTAAGGGACAACGAGCCATTGCTTTTAGAGGTTGATTTTGTAGAGCAGTATTTGGGCGAAAAGCTTGAAAAAGGACACCGTGGCGTTACGATTTCTCTTACGTATCAATCTTTTCAAAAGACACTTACGGAGCAAGAGGTTCAAGAGGTTCATGGCAATATTTGCCAAAGAATTATTGCGGATTTGCAAGCTATCAAGCGTTGATAGTTGTGTTATAATAAATCATTCCCTGCTGTGTGCGTTGGGTCAAGTTATACTGAACCAACACAGTATACACGGGAGCTAAGCTTTTAAATCATCTTTGGATGGTTTAAAGAGGCACCCACTTGACACATACGGTTCATGTTACCTATCCTAACGGCATAAGCGGGGATTTTTTTGTTTAGAATATTTTAGCAGAATCTTGCTTACAGGTTTAAGTGTCTGGAATCAATAGGTTTGTAGGATATTTGAAAGAATTTCTTAAATAGTAATATTGTTTTATTTTACATGTGCCCGCCTTTTTATAAATAAATCTCTATAATATTAATAGTTGTCTATATATTAGAAAAATGGTAAAATGTTTCCCTTAACGTAGTTTGTATGATTAAGGATAATAAATGGGCAACAACCTCAAGGAGTCTTTGCGAAAAAGACTTTTGACATTACTGAGAATTCAAAAGGAGGATGTTAGACTTAAAAAAAGTAAGCTTATCGAAAATAAGCTGTTTAAAACACCGGAGTTTATGCGTGCTCAGGTGGTCATGTTCTACTTTTCTTTTGATGGAGAAGTAGAGACCCTTTCGATGATAGAAAAGGCACAAAAATTAGGAAAAAAAGTAGCGTTACCAATTACGATTAAAAAAGAAAAAAAGATTATTCCTTCTCTGATAGACAGCATAGAAAAAGATTTAACAAAAGGACCTTATGGCATTCAACAACCCAAACATAGCATTGCAAAAGGCTTCGTGCCTGTACATCCGGATTTAGTTATTGTTCCGGGTGTTGGGTTTGATCAAGCCAATAATCGTCTTGGTCGGGGAGAAGGATATTACGATCGTTTTTTAAGTATGCTACCCAAAACAACGCCGATATTTGGATTAGCGTTTGATTTTCAAATTGTTTCCTGTTTGCCTTCCATCGAAAAACACGACATTCCTGTTTCGCGTATTCTAACAAATTAATTGACTCGCATTCTTGAATTATTAGAATGCTCTTAATCCTAATTGTTCGATAAAAAACATTTAGGCAATCAAAGTAAACCCCGCTTTTCTTAAACATTTTTGGAGAAAAGCTAAATTGCGCATGCTAGTCTTAAGCGTAAAATGTGGGGCTAATCATAGAAGGGAGATTTTTACCATGTCAGGACAACCATTAGCAAATAATATTGTATTTCTTGTTTTTGGAGCTTTGTTGGGATATTTTTTAAGCCGATTTTTTAGTGATCGCCGTATTAAACAATCTACAATTAAAACAAAAGAACTTTTAGAAAAAGCTGAACGTGAGGGAGACAATAAGATAAAAGAGGCGGAAATCAAAAGCCGCGACATGCTCATTCAGTTAAGAGAGAATTTTGAAAAAGAAACAAAGGACCGCCGCGAAGAGCTTTCTTCCGCTGAAAAGCGTATTTCGCAAAAAGAGGAGAATCTTGAAAAACGTGTAGATCTTCTTGAAAGAAAAGAAAAGGATATCGAAGGACGTGTTAACCAGTTACACCAAAATGAAGTTGAACTAAAAGAAAAAGATATAAAGTTAGAGCAGTTAATTGAGGAAGAAAAGCATCGATTGCAAAAGATTTCTTCGATGACATCAGAAGAGGCGAAGACGCTTCTCTTGTCTCGCGTTGATGATGAGCTTATTGCCGAGAAAGCAACCCGTATTCGGGAAATGGACGAAGAGCTTAAAACGAACGCAGATAAAAAAGCGAAAGAGATTTTGTCTTCTGCTATTCACCGATGTGCCAGCGACCATGCTGGAGATACGACTATTAGCGTTGTTCATCTTCCTTCAGACGAGATGAAAGGTCGCATTATTGGACGCGAAGGACGCAATATTCGTGCGTTTGAGATGGCGACGGGTGTTGACATTATTATTGATGATACTCCAGAAGCGGTTACAATTTCAGGATTTGATATGATGCGTCGAGAAATTGCAAAGATTTCTTTGGAAAGATTGATTCACGATGGACGCATTCATCCTGGACGCATTGAAGAAGTAGTTGAAAAGGTTAAAAAAGAAATTGATACAAAAGTTAAAGAAGAAGGGGAACAAGCTACTTTTGACCTCGGCATTCATGGGATGCATCCAGAGCTTGTTAAATTAGTCGGAAAATTAAAATATCGAACAAGTTTTGGGCAAAATGCGCTTCGTCATTCGAAAGAAGTTGCTTCTTTAATGGGGATCATGGCATCTCAACTTAATTTAGATTTTAAAGTTGCTCGTAGGGCTGGTCTTTTGCATGATATTGGAAAAGTTGCTGGAGAAGATATCGAAGGTCCACACGCTATTATTGGAGCAGAGATTTCTCGTAAGTATGGAGAACAGCCGGATGTTGTGAGAGCCATTGAATCTCATCATGAAGAAGTTGAGATGAATATTTATGGTATTTTAGTTGCAGCTGCGGATGCGGTGAGTGCTGCTCGCCCAGGAGCTCGCGCTGAAACAATGGAGACGTATGTTAAACGAATCGAATCTTTAGAGAAGATTGCGACTTCGTTTAACGGTATTGATAAAGCGTATGCGCTTCAGGCAGGACGAGAAGTTCGCATTATGGTTAAGCCGAACAAGATAAATGACGATGAGTCTATTGTTTTGTCCCGAGAAATTCGAAAAAAGATTGAATCAGACATGGAGTACCCCGGGCAAATTAAGGTTATTGTCATTCGCGAAACGCGAGCAACAGAATACGCTAAATAAACGAGCGTGTTGATTGTAGCGCTAGGCGATATAGGCGATAAGATTAACCAATATTTTTTTATTTGTTCCTTTTAAAAGACGGACTTTAAGAGTTAGGATTTCATTTATGAATATTTTGTGTATTGGAGACATTGTCGGAAAGCCCGGCAGAGAAGCTGTGGAAACGCTTTTGCCTACGCTGATTAAAGAATATGATATTGAATTTGTTATTGCTAATGTTGAAAATGCGGCTGGTGGCTCAGGGATTATTCCTCGTTTAGCTGAAAGTTTTTTGTCTTGTGGTTGTGATGTTTTAACAACTGGCGATCATGTTTGGGATAAAAAAGAGATTTTAGAATTTCTTGGTGATGAAAAGAGGATTCTTCGTCCCTGTAACTTTCCAGAAGGATCACCAGGAAAAGGCTTTTGCGTGACAACAACAAAGAAAGGCAATAAAATTGCCGTGATTAATCTTTTGGGGCGGGTTTTTATGCGATATAATGTTAACTGTCCATTTAAGGCATTCGAGCATTTGATTAAAGATATTCGGAAGGAAACGCCAAACGTTATTGTTGATTTTCATGCGGAAGCAACAAGCGAAAAGATTGCTTTTGGACATTTCGCTGATGGAAAAGCGTCTGGCGTTTTCGGAACGCATACACACGTGCAAACAGCAGACGAAAAGATTTTACAAAAGAAAACAGGATATATTACAGATGTTGGAATGACAGGGCCGTTTGACTCGGTTATAGGCCAAAATAAAGAAAAAATCATTGAGCGATTTTTAAAAAGTATGCCATCAAAGTTTGAAGTGGCATCTGAGGATGTTTGGTTAAATGGTGTTGTTTTTACAATTGATGAACAAACAGGATTAGCTTTAAATATATTAAGAATTCAAAGGAGGATGTAGATGGCAAACTGGCAAGGTTTAGAGAGAAGACAATTTCCTAGAGTTAACTATCCGTGCTTAGTGACGGTCCGTCATGACGCTGAGGGCAAAGACGCATTCTTAACGCATACGGAAAATATTGGAACGGGCGGGGTTTGCGTTATTTTTAAAGAAAGTTCAAGGCTTTTTTCTGAAGTCGATTTAGAAATTGATCTTTTAGATATGGAAAAAAATATTAAGTGTAAAGGTCGCGTTGTTTGGTCTGTTAAAACACAAGCAAAGAATCAATCAAAAGCGACCGTTTATGATACCGGTATTGAATTTTCAAATATTTCTCCTGAAGAGCAAAAAAGAATTAGACAGGTTGTTCTTCAACTGATAAAAGAAGGTTATGAAAAGACACCTTACAGAGGATAAAGTGTCGTTTTTTCAATTAATTTCTTAAATACAAAGGTAAAGAATGAAAGTTAGGTTTGCTCCTAGTCCGACAGGATATTTACATATTGGCGGGGCCAGAACAGCTTTATTTAATTGGATGTATGCAAAATCTCAAAAGGGAAGTTTTGTTTTGCGTATTGAAGATACGGATTTAGAGCGTTCGAAGAAAGAATTTCTCGATGAGATTTTAGAAAGCATGCAGTGGCTTGGGCTTTCTTGGGATGAAGTTTACAAACAAAGCGATCGATTTGATATTTACCGAAAATATGCAGATCAATTGCTTGAAGAGGAAAAGGCGTATCTTGATGGAGATGCAGTTATTTTAAAGATGCCCCAAAAAGAAGTTAAGATTTATGATTTAATTCGTGATGAAATTATTTTTGATACAGCTGTTTTAAAAGATCAGGTTTTGATGAAGTCAGATGGATCGCCGACATATAGTTTTGCGTGCGTTGTTGATGATGCGCTGATGGAGATTACTCACGTGATTCGTGGGGAAGATCACATTTCAAATACACCAAAACAAATTATGATTTATGAAGCGCTTGGCTTCAAAGTGCCAAAGTTTGCTCATCTGCCTTTGATTATGGGAGAAGATGGAGGACGTCTTTCTAAGAGAACAGGGGCCGTTGCGGTTAGTGATTATAGAAAAATGGGTTTTGTTTCTGAGGGTATCGTTAACTATCTTATGTTACTTGGTTGGTCTCCTGGGCCAAATCAAGAAATTGTAATGCTTAAAAAAGCTGTAGAGAAGTTTTCAATTAAGAAGATTAACAAGGCGGCGGCTATTTTTTCTATAGAGAAATTAAAATGGGTCAATGCGCAGCATATTCGACAGATGGATCTGGAAAAACTAACAGATTTGATAATTCCACTTTTAAAAGAAAAAGGTTATCTTGACAGTGAATTTGACAGAAAGAATTTGGAAAGTATTGTTAATTTATTTAAAGGACGCGTATCGACTTTAGAGGATTTTGTTGATTGGGCAGATTTTGCTTTTCTTAAAGAAATTAATGTAAGTGCGGAAGATCAAGAAAAGTTCTTTTCAGATGACGCAAAGAAACAATTTAAGCTTTTAGCCGAATGTTTTGAGAAATTAGAAATATTTGATATTCATTCTTCGGAGGAAGGCTTTCGCCTTCTTGTCGACGATCTTAAAATAAAAGCTGCTGAGCTCGTGCATCCTGTGCGCGTTGCTTTAACAGGAAAAACAATAGGTCCTGGTCTTTTTGAGACAATGGCGGTTATTGGAAAAGAAAAGACAATCCAACGGCTGAGGCAGGCTGCTAATCTTTAGTATTAAAATTTATTTAAATGTAATTTAATATTTGCCATGCCTTTTGTTTTGAAGATCAAGGGATATGGCATTTTTTTATAAAAAACAAAAATATTGCCCGGTTGTGTAATGGTAGCACGACTGCCTCTGGAGCAGTTAGTTTTGGTTCGAATCCAAGCCGGGCAGTTAAAATTTTTTGTTAAAATCTGGTTAAACAATTTATTTTCTTTTTAATGTTTAAAAAAATATTATATTATCAAAAAACTATAGGATTAGCTGTTTTCTTATCGGTAGTTTTTTTGTGTTTAGATTATTTGATTATATATTTTTCTCCTTTTATTCAGAATATTTTTCCTCTTCTTTTCATTTCTTGTTTGATTGTTGCTATTTTTGCTCTTAGCCTTGCAAGGCAAGAAAATCTTGCTGCACATCTATTTGTTCTAACGCTCTCCCTGACAGTCTTTTTTAGTTTCTTAAGCATTGTCGTTAATATTTTAATGGAACCATTTTTTGATTGGAATTCAGCTCGTCTTGCCTGGACTTTCTCAATAAAATATGGGCATCAAGTTTTTTATGGTCTTTCCAAGGGGCCCATTCTCGCAAGAATGTATGGACCTTTGATGCCATTATCTTATTGGCCGTGTACATGGATGAAAACGCCTACGCTAGCTATTTGTTTGGGGTCTTTGTTAAGCGTGCTTTTTATTTTTGTTCCAAGCATAAGTTTTTTTGTAATAGAAGCAAAAAAAGAATCTTTCTCGAAAAGCGCATTTTTTTGTTATTTTTCATTATTTTGTCTTTTTTCATTTAGTCTATATTCTTTGAGCCGGTCTATTTTTATGATTCATGCAGATGCCCCCTCGATTGGCTTGGCAGCGCTTGCGTGTTTGTTTTTGTATGGAGATCGAGAAGAGTTAAGGCCGCATTATAAAATTCTTTCTGCTTTTTTTGTCGCTTGCTCTATTTGGACTAAGCAAATTGCTGTTCCTTTGGCGATTGCTCTTCCGATGTATGTATGGGTCAAAGAAGGAAGGCGATCAGCCCAGAGTTATTTCTTTCAGATAATTTTATTTTTGTTTTCTTTGTTGGCGTTGTTTTCTTATTCCTTTGGATTCAGAGAGATGTTTGAGGAGATGTTTTTAATCCCGTCTAGGCACCCCGCGCGATATTCTATGGGATGGGGCAAGGGATTCTTTTTGATAGCATGGTATTTTTTAAAGAATACAAGCTTGTTTGTTGCATTAATTCTTTTAACTAACATAGAACCAATAAAGAGACTTTTTAAAAGGGCAGTAAGCTTTAATGTATTTTTTAAGCAAAATGATTGGGTTTTGTTTTTTTTGGTAGGAGTTGCGATGGCTCCGACAGCGATTTTGGCGATGCTTAAAAAAGGAGGAGATGTAAATAATTTCAGCTTTTCTATATACTTCTTTGTTTTAGCGGCAACCATTTGCTTAGTCCGGTTTTTTTTAAAATCGTTAAAAGAAGTTTCTCTGGATCGCAAAAAGATAATAAAATTTTTATTTTGTATTTTGATGTTTTGTCTGATGAGTTTAAGTGTAGGAACTTTTTTTTCTTTTTTTAATAGACTTATTTTAGCCGATCGAAATCCGCAAGAAATGGCCTATGTTTTTTCTTTGCAGAATCCTGAGAAAATATATTTTCCAGATAGTATTCTGTCGACCTGTTTTTCTGATAAGAAAGTTTATCATAGTCTAGATGGTGTTTATGATCGAAAGAACGCGAGAATTCCCATTGATCCACAGCATTTTAAGAAGTATATTCCAAGGAAGTTAGAGCAGATTGCTATTCCTAAAAGATATCTATATCGACATTCGTATATTTTAGAAAAATTTCCAGAATTTCATGCTCAAAAAGGAACTAAAGAAACAGCTTTTTGGACTGTCTATGAGAAAAAATAGAAGATTTTGATTGAGAGTGCGAACTATTAGCAGGCTTGTGTTATTGTGATCTTATAATATAATAATAAAAATTAAAAATTTGAAAGAATTTGATTAATATGCAAGTATCAATAATTATTCCAGCATATAACGAGCAAAGGTGTATTCAAGAGACTTTGGATATAATCTGTTGCTATTTAGAGGCAAACAATGTTGATGCTGAAATTATTATTGTTGATGACGGAAGCAAAGATAATACATTTCTTATAGCAGAGGAATTTTCAAAAAAGCATAATTTTATCGTTGTTTTAAGAAATGATTGCAACAGAGGAAAAGGGTTTTCGGTTCGCAAAGGAGTTCTCGCGGCACGAGGAGACTGCGTTTTGTTTTTAGACGCAGATAATTCAACGCCGATCGAAGAAATTAAAAAAGTGATGCCGCTTATTTTAAATAATGAATATGATGTTGTTTTAGGGTCGAGGTCTATCGAGGGGTCAGATGTTAGGATTTGTCAGCCTTATTTTCGCATTGTTATGGGTCGCATATTTAATTTGTTTGTTAAGATGCTTTTTTATCGAGAGTTTAAGGACACCCAATGTGGTTTTAAATGTTTTTCTCGTAAGGCAGCTAAAGAAGTTTTTTCTAAGCAACGTATTAATAAATTTGCTTTTGATGTCGAGATTTTAGCGATTGCAAAACAAAGAGGCTTTAGAATTAAAGAAGTCCCTGTTTGCTGGATTAATAATCCTTGCAGCAAGGTTCATCCAATTAAAGATGCTTTTGTAATGTTTGTAGATTTATTTAGAATCAAAGTAAATCTTATGAACAAGAAATATAATTAAGAAGGGAACATCATGAAACATTTAGTTATTTACAGTCATCCGAATCCTAAAAGTTTTAATAATGCTATTGTGGAGTCTTTTTCTCAAGCGCTCAAAGATAGCGGTAACGAAGTAAAGATTAGAGATCTTTATGCTATGAAATTTAACCCTGTTTTGAATGTGAATGATTTTGAGCGAATGGATCAGGGTACATACGCTGATGATGTTTTAAAAGAACAAGAGTTTGTTCGATGGGCAGATGTGATCACGTTTGTTTTTCCAATATGGTGGAATAGTTCTCCTGCCATTACCAGAGGATATGTTGATCGCGTATTTAGCGTTGGTTTTGCTTATACAGAAGACATGAAAGGGCTTTTGCCTGATAAGAAAGTTCTTGTTATTTGTACGTTGAATGCGCCAGAACATATTAGCGAAAAAACAGGTGCTTTTAAAGCGATGAATTTTACACTTGGGCAAAGTTTGGCTAATTTCTGCGGAATGACGTTGCTTGAACAAAAATATTTTAGTTCGGTTGCATCTGTATCTAGCGATGAACGAAAGCAGATGTTAGAAAACGTTAAGAATATAGCGAAAGGAATAAGATAAAATGAAGCATGTTTTTTTTATAGTTGGAATGTTTTTTCTTTTTTCAAGCACAGCGATTGTTTCTGCTGACGAGGTTTACTTGAAGAATGGCGACCGCTTAACAGGGGTTGTTACTGTAAATGATGAATCAGAAATTCAAGTTGAGTCTGAGGCAATGGGCACTATTTTAATTAAAAAAGAGTTTGTTAAAAATATTGTTTCTTCAGATGCTTTAGCAGAAAAAAAAGATGAAAGCGTAGAAGAAAAAAAAGAAGAAGTTGCTTGGAAGAGAGATCTTTCAGCTGGATATAATTTATCGAGTGGGAATACTGAAAAATCACAATTTGCAGCAGCTCTTTCTTTAAGCAGAAAAACAGGTCGAGACGAATGGTCGCTCAAGGCAGCCTCTTTTTATTCTTCCGCAGACAAAAAGATGGACTCTCAGAAGTGGGATGGATCTTTGCGTTATGCGTTTAGTTTTGGAGAGAGCTTAAGGGCATATAATTTTTATCGTTTTGATGTTGATCATGATCGTTTTGCTAACATTGATTATCGGCTTACACCGTTTGCTGGGCTTGGGTATTGGTTCTTTGATGAGGAAGCAATAAAGTGGAAGGGAGAGCTTGGCGTTGGCTTTGAGCATACTTCTTTTAGAGATGATCAAAAAGATAAGGATGAGGCTATTCTTATCCCAAGATTTTATTCTGAGCATGCTTTAATAGGGAAATCAAGATTAACGAAAGATATTGCTCTGTATTTGCCATTCAATGATATAGAAAGCTATCGTGTTCATGGAGAAGTGTCTTTTATTAATCCTCTCGATGAGCATTTATCGTTAAAAATAAGCGTTATTGATGATTTTGATTCCAATCCTAGCGAGGATACGAAGAAAAACGATGTTCGATTTATTTCATCTCTTGTTTATTCGTTTTAAGGTGTTTTTTATCAAGGATGAATTGTTATTGCAGGGGTAGCGCAATAAAAAAGAAATAAATAAGAAATCTTCATAGATCATAGAAATTTGTTGTTTTGCAAGTGGTAAAATAGGTAAAAATAGGAGATTATTTGGAGTAAAAGAAGTTTTTTGATTGAGTAGTATTGAAAAAGGCGATTAATAGGTTGGCTGGAAGCAATAGTGTGGCATGGTATGCTTATTTAGAAGACTTTGGATGCCCTTATTTAAGGCGAAAAATGTTGTTTAAACGTTTATTTCAATGATGACACATGGAAAAGAATAATTTAATAATCACGCTTAAAGTAAGACGTATATTTTTTTGCTTAATTCTGATTATTGTCTTGCTTGTTTTATTGAATCTTATTGGAGGGATGCTTGTTAGAAACCCTATATTTTTGCATAAATTTCATTTGGATCATGAGCAAAATATTCCAACTTATTTTTCTTCTTTAATTCTTCTTTTTTCGGCAGGCCTTCTTGGGATAATAGCTGCATTAGAGAGAAAAAAGAAGAAAGCGAATAGTTCTTATTGGGCATGGCTTGCATTTATTTTTTTGTTTTTTTCTCTTGATGAGACAGCTGTTTTACACGAAGAGATGATCATCCCTCTAAGGGAAGCTCTTTGTGCGACAGGTATTTTTTATTTTACATGGGTTATCCCGGGAATAATTTTTATTCTTTTTTTTGGAATATTATTTTTGAGATTTTTTCTTCAGCTTCCTAGAGAAACTAAGTTTTTGTTTAAGATTTCGGCAATTCTTTATATTGGCGGAGCCCTTGGATGCGATCTTTTCGGAGGATGGTTTTCGTTCTCATTTGGGGAAAAAAATCTTATTTATTTTGTAATAACAACTATTGAAGAAACGCTGGAGATGACGGGGGTTGCTGTTTTTATTTATGCTCTTTTAAGATATTTATGTGTAAACTTTAAGGAAGTAACATTTTTAATTAGAGATACAGAATGAAAATACTAAAATTTAGCATAATGATTTTGTTTTTTTTATTGCTTTTGTTTTTGTTTGCTCGGAAATCTTTTGCATTTTTACCGCCAGAATTTCTAGTGCAGACGTTTTCTTCTATCGGCATAATTTTGGCAAGCGGCGTTGCGTTAGCTATAATTCCATTAATTGCAGTAAGGCTTTTCTTAAAAAGGAATAAAAGAATTATTGTTATATTGTTAGTTAATAATGTTATTTTGGGAATCGCTATTGGTTTTTTCTTCTATTATCGATACTATCTTCCCGTAAGGAAAGATAGCTATTTGGTGAGACCTTTAGCCCCGAAGTTGATAGGGGATAACGTACGTAAATACGGAATTTCTATGCAAGCAATTGAAGAGGAAGAAGAGAAGAAAAGAAAGGTGTGCTTTATAGATATCCGAGAGCCGGAGGAGTTTGCGGTGGGGCATTGTAAGAAGGCGTACAATGAAAGAGGCGTTGAGCTTTCCAAAGAAAGAATAAAGAAAATTTTTAAGATTTCGGATAAAGATTTTCAAGAAATCTTATTTATTATATATTGTCACGACGGAGATAGAAGTATAGATTTAGCCAAAAGAATGAATTTGCCTAATATCAAATATCTTATCGGAGGTGTTTTGCAATTTAAGGAAAACTTAGAGAATTTTCAAGGATTAATAGAGCCTTCAGAGGCATTATTTGGTAAAGAGTATACTACAAAATATCAAATTAACGTTAAATTAGCAGCTGATATTATCAAGAGCAAGAAAAGTGTTGTTGTGGATGTGAGAGGTAGAAAGTATTACGAGGTAATGCATATAAAAGGCTCACAGTGGTTTAGAATAGGCAATATGACATTCTTAGAAGTTGAAGAAGCGATGGAAAAACTAACAAAACAGTTGAGCAAAAGAAAGCAGTTAGTTGTGATCGCCAATGGATACGGAGATCTTTTTTATGCCCAGTTATTAATTTATAGACTAATTAGAGATTATAATTTAAGTGAAATAGATTATAATATTCTTTTTAATCAGATTGATTATATTTTTAAGTATTATGATATTCCCGTGCAAAAATAAAGCTTTCCCAGCTAAAATTAAAACCCTTTTCCTTTTACGTTCTTTTGGATTTTTTGTTCCAGATTTCTTTATTGTTGATGAAAAAAGAATCCGAGATGAGAATTTTTTAAAGAGAGAAAAGCAGTTTCTTCAAAATAAAAAAGTTAAGTATGTGATTATCCGTAGCGCTAGCATTACGGAGGACGGTAGATATAAAACAAATGCTGGTATTTTCGAAAGCTCTCCCAAATTGCTTCTTGATGAAGTTTCTTCTAAAAAGATTTATGAATATTGGATTAAAAATCTTGAGAAAGTTTCTTGTCAGAATCCTCAAAATCTTTTTTTGATTATTCAAGATTATTTTGACTTCGATTATTCTGGAGTGCTTTTTACACAAATGCCTTATTTTTCTTGGAAAGCGTGCGTAGAGATATCGAAAGAAGCTGAAAAGATTACTTCTGGGCGTAGAAGTGATTTTTCAGCTGTTTTTGATAAAAATTCCAGAAAGTGGAGCGAAAGTATATTTTCAAGAAAGATTCAAATTATTTTAGAAAAAATAATAAAAAATTTGGAAAAATATGATCAAAGCGGATGGGATATAGAGTTTGGGATTAAAGGGGACAGTGTGGCAGTCTGGCAAGCAAGGATGATTGTTCAAAGTGAGGATGAGAAAATATTATTTTTGGAGAAAGAACGTCTTAAGAATAAATTTAAGAATACCTTTGAGCAACAGCTATGGGAAAAGAATACGTTTATTCAAAGCTTAGGAGATCTGACCTATTTTTCTATTACGCTATATAATTTTTTGTTGAGATCGGAGACTCTTTATCAAGGATTATTGAGAAACGGATTTTGTGAAAAAAGAAAAGGGTTGTTGTCTTTTGATATTCTTGAAAATATAGGAGGACGTACATATTGGAATAAAACGCAAGAGAAAGAATATTTTCCGCGTCGAGAAGGATTCTTTTTTAATTTTAAAAGACTTGTAGTGATGAAGATTAATTATGAAATAATAAGAAAGGAAATAAAAGAAAGCGAAGCAAGGGATTTAGAAAGCGTTTTTTCTTATTTCTTTCTTTCGGGGGTTTTTTTGTCTTTTTTTTTAGAGCAAGAAAAGATACAGCAAAAAGATAGTTTTCTTGATCGCCTAAGGCAAACAGAATTTGCTTGCGGAGCGACTAGTTTTTTTCCCGTGAATATGTCCAAAAAAGAGACTGAAGATTTTTTACAAAAATATGGTTATTTGTGTGACTATCCTTATGAGGTTGCTTCTGTTCGGTATGATGAAGATTCGAGTTTATTGTTAAGAGCTCAGAGAGAGAAAGTAGATTTTCTAAAAAATGGTCCTTTTCTTTGTGAGGATGTGCAGTTTTGGATGAAACAGAGGGTGAGGTGGAAAGAAGTTTTTTTGAGAATGTTACAAAAAATGCGAGTTACTATTTTAAAAAAACACCCTAAAGATTTCTTTAGGATCTACAGTTATTCTGATTTCTTGAATAGAAAGATGTGCTTGAATAAGGAGATTAAGGAAAAAAAAGAAAAGAGAGTACAAGGTAACTATATGTCAATTTCAGGACGTTTTTTCCCTAATCCGTTGCCACCTGTTGAGCGAAGTAGAGATAGTATTATTATTTTTCCTGGTGAAATCCCAAGGGAACAGTGTTGTAGAGTTGATTCTTATGAAGATATTCGAAAGTATTCTGGGAGATTTGTCTTAGCAGAATATTGTCCAAATCATTGGATTCCTTATCTTTCAACTTTAAAGGGTCTTGTTCTTTGCGAAGGAAATATTCTTTCTCATGTTGCGATTACATGTCGTGAGAATATGATTCCTTGTCGGATTTGCAGACAGGCGTTGAGTGGTGAGACGTAACGTAAAGGATAAAAATGGTATGACTTGTGGATTTTCTTGAAGAGTTGATTGGAAAAAGAATGTATTGGCACGCCATTGTTATTTTAAAAAAGAAGGGGAAGCGGTTTGTTAAAACTTAAAAAATGGACGTTTCAAGTTTGTCTTGACAATTAAATAAAATTAATTGCTAAAAATCAATTTTACGTTAAAATAAGAAATCTGTTTTTTATTAAAGATGTAATTGTTTGGCGTTATTAGAGATAAGATAAATAGAGATACAAAAGGAGAAAGATGCTTTACGATATCAACGGAATTAAGCATGGTATTACGCGGTTCGGAGAGCAAGATGCGCATCTTTTTAAGGAAGGAACGCATTATAGGCTTTATGATAAGCTTGGTTCTCATGAGATGACTGTTGATGGCAAGCAAGGGACTTATTTTGCGGTTTGGGCCCCAAATGCTGAATCGATTCATGTGGTTGGGGATTTTAATGATTGGGACAGAACTCGTCATCCTTTAGGTGTGCGTTGGGATTCTTCGGGAATTTGGGAAGGCTTTATTGAGGGGGTTTCAAAAGGTTCTTTATATAAGTATTATATTGTTTCAAAAGAAAATGGGTACCGCGAATTTAAGAGGGACCCATTTGCTTTTTATAATGAAATTGCTCCTAAAACAGCTTCAGTTGTTTGGAATACAGATTATCGCTGGAAAGATAGTAAATGGATGAAAGGTCGACATAAACGAAATGGTCTTGATTCGCCAATGTCGATTTATGAAGTTCATCTTGGATCTTGGCGTAGAATTGTTGAAGAGTGCAATCGTCCTCCTGATTATCGAGAGATGGCAGAAGATTTTGTCAAATACGTTAAAGAGATGGGCTATACACATGTCGAATTCTTGCCGGTTATGGAACACCCATTTTATGGATCTTGGGGGTATCAATCCGTTGGATATTTTTCTCCGACTTCGAGATACGGAACACCTCAAGATTTTATGCATCTGATTGATTGTTTGCATCGAAATGATATTGGAGTTATTTTAGATTGGGTCCCATCGCATTTTCCGTCGGATGTGCATGGGCTTTTTTATTTTGATGGAACGCATCTTTTTGAACATGCTGATCCAAAGAAGGGATTTCATCCGGATTGGAAAAGTTATATTTTTGATCATAGTCGTCACGAGGTTAGAGAATTTTTAATTTCAAGCGCATTATTTTGGATGGACAAATATCATATTGATGGCATTCGCGTTGATGCGGTTGCTTCCATGCTTTATTTGGATTATTCTCGAGAAGAAGGGGAGTGGATTCCGAATCAATTTGGTGGTCGAGAAAATATTGAAGCTGTTGATTTTTTAAAAACGCTTAATCGTGTTGTTTATGAGAATTATCCTGATACACAGATGATTGCTGAAGAGTCAACGGCATGGCAAGGTGTTTCTCGGCCTCTTTATGACGGTGGGCTTGGTTTTGGCATGAAATGGAACATGGGCTGGATGCACGATGTTCTTTTGTATTTTTCAAAAGATCCTGTTTTCCGAAAGTATCATCATAATGATTTGACATTTAGCTTTTTGTATACATTTACAGAGAATTTTGTTTTGTCTCTTTCTCATGACGAGGTGGTTCATGGAAAGGGATCACTTTTGACAAAAATGCCAGGGGATGATTGGCAGAAATTTGCTAATATGCGTCTTTTGTTAGGATATATGTTTGCTCATCCAGGGAAAAAACTCCTTTTTATGGGGGCAGAAATCGGCCAGTGGGAAGAGTGGAATCATGAAACTAGTCTGCAGTGGCATCTTTTACAATATTCACCACATCAGGGTTTGCAGAAATGGATGAAAGATTTAAATCGTATTTATAAAAAGGAAGCTGCCTTATTTGAAAAAGATTTTACTCATGAAGGGTTTAGGTGGATTGATTGTAATGATTGGCAGCAAGGTGTTATCAGTTTTGTGCGGTGTGGCCATGATTGGAGTCAAAAAATTGTCGCTATTTGTAATTTTACTCCAGAAACGCGTTTTGACTATCGCGTTGGTATGCCAGAGGCAGGCACCTGGCGTGAAATTTTAAATAGTGACGCAAAAGACTATGGCGGAAGCGGCCAAGGAAACTTTGGTAAAAGAGAAACAGAGCCAATTTCAGCTCATGGCTGCCAAGATTCGTTCTCGATTACAGTGCCTCCTTTAGGGGTATTGTTTTTGAAAAAAGATTAGAATTTTTGTATTTTGTCGAAGTAAATTTGCTTGACGTAGACCCCTTTTTGTTATACAAATATGGCATTAGCAGATGCGTTTTACTTAGAAGTTTGTGAAATTTTAATAAATAGGAGGAAGGTATGAAAAATAAAATTATTGAGACAGCAGGAAAAACTTGGAAAATTTTAGGCGAAAAAAAAGAAGTTAAAGTTACAGATCTTGCTAAGCTTGTAAAAGAAAAAGGCGAGATTGTTTTTCAGTCTTTAGGATGGCTTGCTCGCGAGGATAAGATTAATTATATTTCTAGAAGTAATCAAACTTTTGTTTCTTTGGTTGAACCAGAATTTGAGCATTTTAGAAATACTTTTTCGGTAGAGAAGACGCCGGCTAAAGGAACAAGCTCGATTGTTAAATCAAAAGTAAAAAAAGTTCTTAAAAAGATTAAGAACTAATTTTTAAAATTCGTATTTCAGAAACGACCACTAAAATATAATTAGGCTTAGTGGTCGTTTGACTATCTTTTGTTTTTTAGAGATTTAAAAGATAAAAATACTGGAGAATTGTTTGAATAAATATATTTGTCTTCATGGTCATTTTTATCAGCCTCCTCGGGAAAATCCTTGGCTAGAGGAAATTGAGGGTCAAGATAGTGCCCGTCCTTTTCATGACTGGAATGAGCGCATTTCATTTGAGTGCTATTCCCGCAATTCTGCTTCACGTATTCTTAATAATGATAAGAAAATTATCGATATTGTTAATAATTATTCTAAAATCAGTTTTAATTTTGGTCCAACGCTTTTGTCTTGGATGGAAAAAAAGGATCCAGAGACCTACCGCGATCTTTTGTATGCCGATCAATTGAGTCAGCAGAATTTTTCAGGACATGGAAGTGCTTTAGCCCAAGTGTATAATCACATGATTATGCCTTTGGCGAACGAGCGCGATAAAAGAACGCAAATTTCTTGGGGGATTAAAGATTTTGAATATCGTTTTAAGCGAAAACCCGAAGGCATGTGGCTTGCGGAAACTGCTGTCGATATTGTAACACTAGAAATTTTAGCAGAATATGGGATTTTATTTACTATTTTAGCGCCTCATCAAGCGAAGAGTGTGAAGAAGATATTGGACAAAAAATGGATTTCTGTAGAAGGTCAAAAAATCGATCCTAAGAAACCGTATTTATGCAGGCTTCCTTCAGGAAAAAATATTGTTATTTTCTTTTATGATGGGCCTATTGCGCAAGGTGTTGCTTTTGAAGGACTTTTAAATGATGGAGAAGAGTTTTCCAGGCGACTTTTGAGAGCGTTTGATATTAAAACAGAAGAAAATCAAATTGTTCATATTGCAACGGATGGAGAAACATACGGACATCATCATAAATTTGCAGACATGGCTCTTGCTTATTGTTTGCGGACTATTGAAAAGAATAATTTAGCTAAAATAACAATTTATGGAGAATTTCTAGAGAAGTTTCCTCCTCAAGAAGAGGTTGAGATTCATGAAAATACTTCTTGGAGCTGTGCTCATGGGATAGAGCGATGGCGCTCAGATTGTGGTTGTTGTATAGGCACAAATCCAAAATGGAATCAGAAATGGCGTGAGGGTTTACGTTTTTCGCTTGATTGGCTAAGAGATGAAGGCATTAAAGTTTATGAAAAAGAGATGGGGCTGTTTGTCGAAGATGTTTGGGCGCTACGAAATCAGTATATTTCGGTAATTTTAAATCGAGATAAGAAGGCTGTTGAGAGCTTTTTTGCCAAAAATATTCAAAGATCTTTATCTGAAAATGATAAGGTTAAAATATTGAAGCTTTTAGAAATGCAGCGAAACGCTCAGCTGATGTATACAAGCTGTGGATGGTTTTTTGATGAAATTTCTGGCATTGAGCCAACGCAAGTTTTAAAATATGCGGCGCGTGTAATTCAGTTAATAAAAGAAGTCTCTGGCATAAAAATAGAAGAATCATTCTTGGGTCTTTTAGAAAAAATAAAAAGTAATGTTAAAGAAATTGGCGATGCAAGAAATATTTATCTGCAACAGGTGCAACCGTTTGTTGTTGATCTTTTTAGAGTTGGAGCTCATTACGCGGTTTCGTCTTTGTTTGAAAAGTATCCAAAGGAAACAAAAATTTATTGTTATACAATTCGAACAGAGCGCTCATATCAAAAAGAGGACGAACGGCTTAAGCTTTCGATGGGATGCGGGACAGTGCAGTCTGATATAACGCTTGAACAAACGCCTATCTTTTTCGCAGGATTTCATTTGGGAAATCACAATATTATTCGCGGTGTTAAGGAACTTTTAGAAGGAGATTATAGCCAAGCACAAAAAGAAATTGTTGAGGCATTTATTACAAAACAAATTCCAGAAGCAAATCGCTTGATAGATAAATATTATGGCCCAGAAAATTATTCTTTAGAACATCTTTTTAAAGAAGAGCAGCAAAAAATATTAGATGAAGTTTTGAAAACGACGATGGATGAAATCGAAGAATCGTTTAGGGAGATTTATGAAAAGCATCATCCTTTGATGCAAGTTCAAAAGGAGCTTCAAGTAACGTTGCCTAAGGCGCTTGCAACAATTGCAGAATTTGTTTTAAATAGAGATTTGTGCGATGTGATTCAATCTGATCCTATTGACTTAAAGCGATTGAGAATGCTTGTTTGGGAAATTATGAGATGGTCTTTTAGCCGTGATAAGCAAACAATTTGTTTTATTGCTGGACGAAAAGTTAATGAGCTGATGAAAGAATTGATTAAAAATCCAGATGATATTAATTTGATTGAAACGCTTATTTCTGTCGTTGAAAGTCTAAGTATTTTAAATTATAAGTTAGATTTGTGGAAAGCGCAGAATATTTATTTTATTCTAAATCGCAAATTGCTCAAAGATAAAAAAGGACAAGCTGAAAAAAGAGATCCTCGATCCCAAAGATGGGTTGAGGCTTTTGAGCTTTTAGGGGAATTTCTTCAAGTTGAAACAGTATAAAATAATGGAATTGAAAAATGTCTAAACGGAAAAGCGGAGTTTTGCTTCATATTACATCTTTACCGTCACCACATGGAATTGGCGATTTTGGTTCTGGAGCGTATCAGTTTGCTGATTTCTTAAAAAATAGCAAACAATCGTATTGGCAAGTTTTGCCTTTAAATCCGACGGACATCGCTCTTTCTAATTCTCCATATAGCAGCTGTTCGGCTTTTGCCGGTAATGTTCTTTTGATTAGTCCAGAATTCTTAATTAGAGATGGGTTTTTAACGCAAAATGATTTAAAAGAAGTAAAGTTTTCTGGAGACCGTGTCGATTATGTGGCGGTTGCTATGCATAAGGTAGATGTTTTGTATCGAGCCTTTCATAATGTAAAAAAAACAATATCTTCAGATAAAAGTTTTAAAAGTTTTTATGAGAAGAATAAGGTTTGGCTTGATGATTATAGTTTGTTTGTTGCGTTGAAAGAAAAATTTGAAGGTGCCTCTTGGTGTCAATGGCCGGAAAATATCCGAAAAAGAGAGCCAGCTGCCATGGAAGCGTATCGAGAGGAGTTGCACGAATTTATTTTGCGAGAAAAATTTTTTCAATATCTTTTTTATTCTCAATGGTTTGATTTAAAGGGATATTGTAACAAGAAAGGTATTAAAGTTATCGGGGATGCTCCTATTTATGTCCAGCACGATAGTGCCGATGCGTGGGCGAATAAGGAAATTTTTAAATTAGACGAAAATGGAGAATGCGAATTTTTAGCAGGAGTTCCGCCGGATTATTTTAGCGAGACAGGACAGCTCTGGGGCAACCCTGTTTACCGATGGGATGTTTTGCAATCTTCAGGCTATGATTGGTGGAAAAAACGGTTAAAATATAACTTTGATTGTTTTGATATTGTGCGCATTGATCATTTTAGGGGTTTTGTGGATTTTTGGGAAATTCCGAAAGGTGAGCAGACGGCGATTAACGGCAAGTGGGCTAAAGTTAATGTATATAATTTTTTTGATGAGCTTTTAGATTATTTTAAAGAGTTTCCTATTATTGCTGAAGATTTGGGCATCATTACAGCAGATGTTAAAGAAGTCATTAAGCGTTATCGTTTTCCAGGAATGAAAATTCTGCAGTTTGCTTTTGATGGCAAAGAGGACAACCCTTACTTGCCCCAAAACCATATTAAAAATTGTATTGTTTACACGGGAACGCACGATAATAATACAACTAAAGGCTGGTTTCGCCGGGAAGCCACTGAAGAAGCTAAAGTTCAGATTAATAAAATTGTAGGCCAAGAGCCAACAGAAAATAATATTGCCTTGATTTTTGTCAAATTAGCAATGAATTCTATAGCGGATACTGTTATTCTTCCACTACAGGATATTTTAGGTTTAGATGAGTCTGCTCGCATGAACCAGCCTTCAACGATTACAAGCAATTGGGAATGGCGTGTCAAAGCTTCTTCTTTAAATTCTTCAGTTCAAAAAGAACTTGCCAATCTTTGTTCTGCAAATAATCGCTAGTTTTCTTAATTATATATATTAGTATTAGAATAATTATAAATTGAAAACATCATTTTTCAAGGTAAAATGAAACACGGAGGAATGCTATGTCTAAAATTCTTTTTGTTGAAGACGATCTTGATTTTTTGACTGTTATGAATAGGCGTTTAATTGAACACGGTCATCAGGTGATGGCAGCTTTTGATTGTTTTCGTGCAGTTGAACTTGCGCATAACGAAAAACCTGATGTGATCGTTCTTGACTTAAAGTTGCCTGGAGGAGGAGGGCTTAGTACGTTAAAGAATTTAAAATTGTCTTTATATACAAAAGATATTCCTGTGATAATTTCAACAGCCATGAAAGATGATGAGCAAAAAAAGCTGGTTTTGCAAGAAAAGCCGGATGGCTACTTAGAAAAACCATATGATTCTGATGCTTTGATAAGAATGATAGAGAAAGTGATGCTGCGTTAAAAATGAGTAAATTATTGGATACTTTAGTTGAAAAAGGGCTTGTTACAAGAGAGCAGATTCAAGATGCCAAAATAAAGCAAGTTGGGGCCAAGAAATCAATTTCTGAGCTTTTGGTGGACATGAATTTTATCAAAGAGGATGATTTGATTAATGTTGCATCTGAAGTTTTTGGTCTCCCCGTTTGTATTTTGGCTAAAGAAGAGATTGATCAAGAAGCTCTTAAAAAACTTCCCTATGAGAAAGCAAAGCGTTATGGCGTTTTTCCCGTTCGAATTGAAGATGGAAAATTGTTGCTTGCGATGTGCGATGCTCAGGATTTTGTTGCTCTAGAAGATATTGGGGCGATTTGCGGCATAGGGGTTAAGCCTATTTTGGCAAAGAAAACCGATATCACAAAACATATTGAGAAATATTATCTTTTAGATGATGTAACATATGATCTTATTAAAAATATGACTGAGGATATTAAGGTTGAGCTTATTCAGAAAGAGTCAGAAAAGGAAATGTTTGAAGATGAATATTTTTCTGGCAAGGAATCTCCTATTGTTCGGCTTTGTAATTTAATTGTTTCAGATGCAGTTAAGGCAAGGGCGAGCGATGTTCATGTTGAGCCGTATGAAAAAGTTGTAGAGGTGCGCTATCGAGTTGACGGATATTTAAAAAATATTATGAAAATTCCAAAAAGGCTTCATGCGTCTTTAGTTGTTCGAATTAAGATTTTAACAGAACTGGATATCGCAGAGACAAGAAAGCCTCAGGATGGCAGAAGTAGCATTTTGATTGAAGGGCGTAAAGTTGATTTGCGTGTTTCAACAATTCCGACATTCCATGGAGAAAAGATTGTTATTCGTCTTTTAGATCAAAAAAAGGCACAGATTGATTTAGACAATATGGGATTCGGAGATAGAGATCTAAAATTATTTAAAGACGTGATTTCTAGGCCGCAAGGAATGATTTTGATTACAGGGCCAACAGGAAGCGGAAAGACATCTACTCTTTATGCCGCTCTTAATGAGATTAAAAATGAGACAAAAAATATTGTTACGATTGAAGATCCTGTTGAATACTTAATACAGGGAATCAATCAAATTCAGGTTAATCCGGCTAAAAATGTTAATTTTGCAACAGGATTAAAAAGTATTTTGCGTCAAGATCCTAATGTGATTTTAGTTGGAGAAATTCGAGATCAAGAAACTGCTGAAATTGCGTTTCGGGCTTCTTTGACAGGACATCTTGTTTTTTCAACGTTGCACACCAACAATGCTTTAGCAACGATTATTCGTCTTTATGATATCGGCCTTGAGCCATACTTGATTGGATCATCAGTTATTTTAATTGTAGCGCAAAGGCTTATTCGGTTGGTGTGCACTAAATGTCAAGAACAATATGTTCCCGATGCAGAAGCGCAAGAAAGATTTGGTGCTTTTATTCAGAAATATAAAATTCAAAAGTTGTCTCGAGGAAAGGGTTGTGAATATTGTGGATATACGGGGTTTCTTGGACGAACAGCTATTTTTGAAATCTTGGAAATTAATGAAAAAATAAAAGAGCTGATATCAGAGAAGGCTCCTGAAAGCATTATTTGGAAAGAAGCAAAAGACAATGGCCTAAGAACTTTGGCTGAAGCCGGCGCGCAAAAAGTAATTGAAGGCGTAACAACCATAGAGGAAATTGAACGTGTTTCAGAGCTTCCGCATGAAGAATCTATGAAGAATGAAGCTAAAGAGAATAAAATAGAAGAAGTGGATCCAGAGAGTATCAAGATAGCTTCTCAACTTCGCCAAGAAATTAATAAGAAGTTTTGTATTTTGATTGTTGATGATGAGCCAGATATTAGAGAAATTTTAGGGATGCGTCTTAATGCTGCCGGATATAGTATTTTAGAGGCCGAAAATGGTGCTGAGGGCGTGCGCATAGCGCATCAGAAAAAACCAGATTTAATTATTATGGATGTTATGATGCCTGTGATGGATGGAATTATAGCGACACGGAGAATACGCGCTGAGCTAGAAACAGCAGCTATTCCTATTTTGATGTTAACGGCAAAGACAACTAAAGAAGATGAGCTAGAAGGATTAGATGCTGGGGCTGATGACTATTTGGGTAAACCATTTGATGACGAAAAATTGCTGGCAAGAGTTAAAATGCTTTTAAGACGACGATAAAAGTTATTTGTTTGACAATAAAATAGATATTTTTTGTTTGATTTAGAAATAAATAAAAGAAGTATAAATAAAAAAGTTACAACTAAAGAGAAAAAGAATGAGTTTTAAGAAAAGTTTTTTAAGATCAAAGTTTTTTATTGTTTATATTATTTCTTTGATTGTTATTGTTGTTGCTGGTGGCATTTTAACAATGCAGCTATCTTATTATGCGCAAAAGGAGATTTCTCGAGAATCAGAGGCTGCTTTGTTTGCTTTAAGCAGTAGCGTTAATCGAGAAATAGACACTGTTGAAAGAATTGTCAAGGCTTTAGCGGGCAGCGATGAGATCAAAGATATTTTTTATTCAAATGATTTTGAAACTTTTGCAAGAATCAACCTGGTTTTAGATCGTTATGCAGATGCTTTAAGAGATACAGTTTGTTATGTTTTAGATTTGGATGGAACAACACTTGCTTCCTCAAATCATGAGAGTTTAGATAGTTTTGTTGGAAAGAATTATAAGTTTCGACCTTATTTCGAAAGTGCAAAAAAAGGTGATCTGGGCCGTTATTTTGCTTATGGAGTAACTTCGAAAAAGCGAGGAATTTATTTTTCAGCTCCTGCTAAAGATGAGCTTGGCAATATTGTAGGTATCGTTGTGATTAAAAGAGAAATCGATTCTTTAGCAAGAGATTTTTCAAAATTTGATTTATGTTTTCTAATTGATCCCAATGGAATTGTTTTTCTTTCAAGTAGTCCTAAAAAAGTTCTCAACTCTTTATGGCCGCTTAATTCAGATCAAAAAGAAATGCTTGTTTCTACAAAACAATTTGGACCAGGACCTTTTGAATCGATTTTAAAGAAGAAAGTTAATAGCGGCGAGCCCATTGAGTTTCAAGATAAACCATTTCTTTTCTTTAGCCATCCAATTAATGTTTCTGGGTGGTCTGTGGCGATGGTTATTTCTTCGCAGCAAGTGCAGACGTATTCATTTTTTGGCATTATTTTTTCCTTGTTCCTTGTTATTTTAGTAACAGTTTTTTTTGTTGTTGTTAGCTTGATTAACAAATCTGCGGAAGATTTGCTTCGTTTTTATGCGATTGTAGAATCTTCTAGCGAAGCGATTATCGGAAAGAGTTTAGATGGCAAGATTTTAAGCTGGAATAAAGAAGCAGAAAGAATATATGGATATTCTGCTAAGGATGTTATCGGAAAGTCGATAACAATGCTTGTTTCAAAAGAACAGCAAGGTGAGATTTTAGATATTCTTAAGCGGATTAAGCAGGGAGAAACAATTAGAAATTATGAGACAAAGAGACAAAGAAAAGACGGAACATCAATAAATGTTTCATTAAATATCTCACCTATTAAAAATAAACAGGGAAAGATTGTTGAGATTGCGACGATTGCACGTGACATAACGCAAGAAAAAAAAGCGCAAGAAGTTTTGAGAGAAACTCAAGAGGCTTTAAAAGAAAAAGCGTGGGGTCTTGAGAAAACAAATGATGCGATTAAGGCTCTTTATGGAGAACTTTCTGATAAGACAGAAAAGCTTGAGGAGTTTCAGAGGGAAATTATTGCCGCCAAAGAATCGGCTGAGCGAATTTTTGAGCTTTCTCCAAGTGCTATTTTTATAGTTGATGTAAACAAAAAGATTGTCCGATGGAACAAGAGAGCGGAAGAGGTGACTGGGTATTTGTCAGGAGATGTTATTGGAAAACAATGTTCATTGTTTGCTGATTATCCGTGCAGGGATCTTTGTGGTTTGTTTTCAGATTCTATTGAAAAACCGCTTACAAACAAAGAATGTCATATTAAAAGAAAAGATGGCGAGATTAGAATTATTTCAAAGAATGCTGATTTGCTTTTGGATTCTCAGGGTAATGTTGTAGGGGGCATCGAAAGCTTTGAGGACATTACTGAAAGAAAAAAAGGTGAGTTAAGAATAGCGGAGGCTTTAGCGAAAAATACAGCACTTGTGAGCGCAGTTAGTCAGATTGTTTATGAGCATTATTTCTTAGAAGATAAGATTGTTTGGGGTGGAAATTTTTTAGAAACCTTAGGGTATACTCTTGAAGAAATGGGGAGCAATACTGAACAATGGCTTAGCAAGTGTCATCCAGAAGATGTTTTAAATGTAGAAAAATCGCTTAAACAGGCTATTGATGAAAAGAAAAATTTTAGTTGTGAATATCGTTTTCGATGTAAAGATGGAACATATTTGTGGTTTTATGATCGAGGATTTTTAAGCTTTGACAAGGAAGGTCGCATTTTTTCTAATATTGGCTTAATGGAAAATATTACAAAAAGAAAAGAAACAGAGATTGAGCTTATTAAATTGTCTCGAGCTGTTGAGCAGAGTCCAAGCACAGTTGTGATTACAGATCCTGAAGGCAATATTGTTTATGTAAATCCAAAATTTTGTGAGCTAACCGGATACACTTCAAAGGAAGCTGTTGGACAAAATCCAAGAATTCTAAAATCAGGAGATCAACCGAAAGAAGTTTATCAAGAATTGTGGAGCACAATTTTAAGTGGGAATGAATGGCGAGGGGAATTTTGCAATAAAAAGAAAAGTGGAGAAGAATATTGGGAGCTTGCCTCGATCTCTCCTATTCGAAACGAAAAAGGAGAAATAACATATTTCTTGGCTGTAAAAGAAGATATTACAGCACGAAAGAAAGCAGAAGAAAAAGCTCTTGATGCTATGCGGATGAAAAGTGAATTTATTTCTGTTGTGTCTCATGAGCTCCGCACTCCTTTGACTGCCATTAAAGAAGGTGTCTCGATTGTTGCCGATGGCGTCACTGGCGAAGTGAATCCTGATCAAGCGGAGTTTTTATCTGTAGCAAAAAGAAACGTAGAGAGACTCTCTCGTCTGATTAACGATGTTTTAGATTTTCAAAAGTTAGATGCTCAGCAAATGACTTTTGATTTTGAGCTGAGCGATATTAATTTGTTAGTTGAAGAAGTTGTTCAGACGATGGAAACGATTGCTCAAAAAGAGGGATCGGATCTTAAGCTTGATTTAGATGGAAATATTCCAAAGGTGAGCATGGATCATGATCGTGTTACGCAAGTTGTAACAAATTTAGTGAATAATGCTATTAAATATGCAGGGGGCAAGCCGATCACAATTAAAACAACATTGGAACATAATACGGTTCAGATTTCTGTTATTGATCAAGGTGAAGGAATTAAAGAAGAAGATTTTGAGAGGCTTTTTCAAACGTTTAGTCAGCTAAAGAAAGGCAAAGAAAGAAAAACAGGAAGCACAGGGCTTGGTCTTGCTATTTCGAAGAAAATTGTTGAAGGTCATGGAGGAAAGATTTGGGTAGAATCCGAACACGGAAAAGGAAGTGCCTTTTCATTTCTTTTGCCGATAGAAGAGAGAAGAAAAAGATAAGGTTGATTGATAGGAGGGCATTGTGTCTAAGAAAATTTTAGCTGTTGATGATGAGCCAGATATTTTAAAGGTTGTTATTTTTCGTCTTAAAAAAGAAGGGTATGATATTAAAACAGCTATTAATGGGCAAATGGCCTTGGACATGATTGCAGAAGATCGTCCCGATCTTATTCTTTTAGACATTACGCTTCCTGTGCTGAATGGATTTGAAGTCTGTAGAAGAATTAAAGCAGATGAGCATTCTAAAGACATCCCTGTTATGTTCTTAACAGCATCAACAGCATCTGAAGGTTTTAAGGAAAGAGCTGCGGAGGCTGGAGCGCAGGATTATATGTTTAAGCCGTTTGATTATGATGAGTTGTTGGCAAAAATAAAGAAAATGTTAAGTTAGGAGAAGAGGATGAAAAAAAAGATTTTAGTTATTGAAGATGAAATAGATATTCAAAAAATATTAAAAGCAAATCTTGTGGCAGCAGGATATGAAACTTTTGTTGCTTCAACGGCAAAAGAAGGTTTAGAAATTTTTGCAAAAGAAAATCCTTGTACCATTATTTTGGACGTTATGCTTCCCGATGAAAACGGATTTGATGTGTGTCGAAAAATTAAAGATGATAATGATGAAGTAAAAATTATTATTTATACTGGAAAATTAGAAGCAGTAGATGCTAGAAGAGCTAGAGAGGCCGGGGCAGATGATTTTACAGTTAAGACAGTGGATTTCAAGTATATTTTAGAGTCTATTGAGAAATTAATTTCTTAAGAAATCCAAAATTTAATAAAGTCGGCTCTTGTCTTTTAACGATAAGAGCCGATTATTTTTTAGAGGCCAAAGTGAGAAGAAAATTAATATTTTTATTAGTCTTTTTCATGTGTGCTCAAAGTTTTTTAGGGTGTGATTTTATTTATGGTCTTATTCAAAGAGAAGCAGCTGAAGAAAAGGCTTTAATTGGAGAGATTATCCCTTTTATGTACAATGAACAGGTTGAGCAGGTTCAAGAACTTTTAAAGGTTAATGGGTATTCTTGCGGAAAAATAGATGGAAAAATGGGGCCTAAGGTTAGAGACGCGATTGCAAGATTTCAAGAAGACCGCCAGATTAAGGTTAACCGGTATGTCGATAAGGCAACGTGGAAAGAATTAAATTTCTTTAAAGATCTAGGTCTTGTTTTTGATGGAGAAATTGATGTGGCTTTTATTCAGCAAATTTTGATTAAAGAAGGCTTTTCTCCAGGAAAAATAGATGGGAAATTAGGCCCAAAGACAATTTTAGCTATTCAGCAGTTTCAAGAAGCAAATGGACTAAAAGCTGATGGAAAAATAGGGGGTAAAACATTATCTGTTTTTGCTGATTATGTTATGACTGCAGAATATTGAGGAAAAGCGGTGGACTTTAGGAGAACTGCTTGCCATCAGATGACAAATCGCGTATAATATTTAATGTATTTGCTCTTGTTACATTAAAGCTCTAAGTATCAGCGAAATAAAGGTTTAGAAAAGGAATTTGAGATGAAAAATTATGATGCGGTTATTTTTGATTTAGATGGTGTTATTACAAAAACGGCTTTAGCTCATGCAGCTTCGTGGAAAGAGATGTTTGACGAATATCTTAAATCTAGAGAGCAGAGAGATGGCGAATCTTTTAAGGAATTTACACATGAAAAAGATTATCTTCCTTTTGTTGATGGAAAACCTCGGTATAAAGGTGTTCAGAGCTTTTTAGAATCTCGAGGAATTGATATTCCTTATGGAGATCCGGCTGATGCTCCAGACATGGAAACAGCTTGTGGACTTGGAAACAAGAAAAATATTATGTTTAAGAATATTTTAGCGGAAAAAGGAGCTGAAGTTTTTGATCCTGCTGTGGCTTTAATAAAGGATCTAAAGGCAAATGGTGTTCATGTTGGCGTTGCTTCTTCGAGTAAGAATTGTCAACTTATTTTGCAAAAAACAGGCTTAGAAGATCTTTTTGAAACGCGCGTTGATGGCGTTGTTTCAGCTGAATTAGGTTTAAAAGGAAAACCTGAAGGGGATATTTTTGTAACAGCTTGTAAGAATGTGGGATGCACTCCCGATAGAGCTGTTGTTGTTGAGGATGCAGTTTCAGGGGTTCAGGCAGGAAAAAATGGAGGCTTTGCTTTTGTTTTAGGTGTAGCACGTGAAGGAAACGAAAAAGAACTTCAAAGTAACGGCGCAGATGTTGTTGTTACTAATCTTGAGAATGTTAATGCACAGAGGATAGATCAATGGATTGTGGACAAAATTTAAAGAACTTTTTTGAGAATTTAGATGAGATCAAAGCGCGCTTAGACGGAAAAACTTTGGTAGTTTTTTTAGATTATGATGGAACGCTTACTCCAATTGTGTCGACTCCAGATTTAGCAATTATTTCTGATGAAATGAGAAATGTTGTTGAAAGTCTTTCTAAAAAGGTGAAGGTTGCGATTGTTTCGGGTCGCGCGACAGATGATGTTCGAAGCAAGGTTAAAATTAGTGGTATTTTTTATGCTGGAAGCCATGGTTTTGAAATTAATGATCCTCAAGGAGAAGTCAAGATCAACGAAGAAGCACAAAAAATTCGCCCTGTAATTGACGAGGTTCAAGCAAAACTTGCAGAGCGCGTTAAGAATATTGAGGGGGCTTTGATTGAAAATGTAAAATATACTGTATCGTGTCATTATCGCTTGGTGAAGGATGAGGATTTTGAAGTTTTTGAAAATCAAGTTGATTCTGTTTTGTCTGAATATCCTCAGTTGCGTAAGACGAGTGGTAAAAAAGTTTTTGAAATTCGCCCTAAAATTGATTGGCACAAAGGGAAAGCAGTCGATTGGATTTTAAGCGTTTTTGAAAAAGAACAAAAAAATATTTTGCCTGTTTATTTAGGCGATGATACTACAGATGAAGATGCGTTTAGAGCGTTAAAGGAAAAAGGTTTTGGTGTTTTGGTTTCGACAGAGCTAAGAGACACGCAAGCAGAGTATATTGTTAGAGACTCTGGTGATGTTAAAAAAGTTTTACAAACATTTATTGATTTGAGCTAAAAAAATGAATACATGGAAATTGATATACGATAAATTTGTTCCAGAAGAGGAAAATCTAAGAGAAGCGCTTTGTACTCTCGGCAATGGATATTTTGGAACGCGAGGCGCTGCGCCAGAGACGGTAGCAACAAAAGTCCATTATCCGGGTACATATATTGCAGGTGTTTATAATGAGCTTGTGACAGATATCGCTGGGCGAAAAGTTGCTAATGAAGATTTTGTTAATTGTCCTAATTGGCTAATGCTTAATCTTCGTGTTGGAGATGGTGCTTGGTTTGATCGCCTGAAAGTAAAAATTCTTTCTTGGAGAGTGACGCTTGATATGCGTAAAGGCGTTTTGTCTCGTCGAGTGCGCTGGCAAGACGAACAAGGGCGAATTACAGCAATGGATAATTATCGCATTGTTAGCATGGCAAGTCCTCATTGCGCGGCTCTTCGCTGTACAATTACTCCCGAAAATTATAGCGGTAAGATAACTATTCGAAGTGGAATTGATGGTCAAATTATCAATGCTGGCGTTGAAAGATATAAGCAGCTTAGTTCGAAACATTTAGAAGCAAAATCTTTGGGTTGTTTTGGACGCGATGGACTTTTTTTGCAAATGCAAACAAATCAATCAAAGATTGAAATCACAGAGGCAACGCGGACACTTGTTTTTCGTGATAATAAGAGGATATATCCTAATATGCGTGTTTTAACGCACGGCCATGAACGTGCTGTTAAAGAATTTACTATTGATGTTCAAAAAGGAAAGAAATATGTCGTTGATAAATTAATGAGTTTGTACACTTCTCGAGATCAGGGGATTGTTGATAATTGTTTGGCTGCGCAGGAATCTGTTTCAAAAATAGAAAGTTTTGATAGCCTTTATCGGGCGCATGCGGCTCGATGGCGTGCTTTATGGAAAAAATGTGATATTGAAATCGAAGGCGATGAATTAAGTCAGCTTGTGCTGCGATTGCATGCATTTCATTCTCTTCAAGTGGCATCAACTTATAATGAAGAAATTGATGCAGGTCTTCCAGCTAGAGGCCTTCATGGTGAGGCGTATCGCGGACACATTTTTTGGGACGAACTTTATGTTTATCCTTTTTATAATTTAAAAGCTCCAGAAATCACCAGAGCGCTTTTAATGTATCGTTATCGTCGGCTTTTTGCAGCAAAAGAATATGCCAGAGAAAATGGATATAAGGGAGCAATGTATCCATGGCAAAGCGCGTCTGGCGGCAATGAAACAACCCAAACCGTTCATCTGAATCCTATGTCTGGAAAGTGGGGACCGGATTATAGCTGTCTCCAAAGACATGTTTCAATTGCAATTGCCTATAATGTTTGGACGTATTATTACACTTCTGGTGATAGTGATTTTCTTAATCGTTATGGCGCGGAAATGATTTTAGAAATTTCTCATTTTTGGTCAAGTATTTCAAAGTTCGATGAAAAAAAACAAAGATATTATATAGAGAACGTTATGGGGCCAGATGAGTTTCATGAAAAAATTCCTGGTTCAAAAAAATCTGGCCTTAAAAATAATGCGTATACGAATATTTTAGTTGTTTGGATTTTAGAAAAAGCATTATTTTTGCTTGATTCTATGAGCGAAGAAGATAGACATGCTCTTCTTTTGAAAATTGAGGTAACCCCCGAGGAAGTTGAGCGGTGGAAAGATATTACAACTAAAATGGAAATCGTAATTGGAAAAGATGGCATTATTCATCAATTTGAAGGATACATGGATCTTAAAGAATTAGATTGGGATGAGTATCGAGAAAAATATGACAATATTCATCGCATTGATCGTATCTTAAAGGCAGAGGGAACTTCTCCCGATAATTATAAAGTTGCTAAGCAGGCAGATACGTTGATGACTTTTTATCTTTTGAATGACGAAGAAATTCGCGCAATTTTTAAGAAGTTAGGATATCCAGTTTCTAAGGATATGTTTCGAAAGAATTATGACTATTATGTTCAGCGCACTTCCCATGGTTCGACGCTGAGTCGTGTGGTTCACGCCTATCTGGCGCAGCGCATCGGGTATGAAGACCTGGCAATGGAACATTTTAAGGATGCGCTTAAAAGTGATCTTTATGATACACAAGGCGGAACAACTCAAGAAGGCATTCATTGCGGTGTTATGGCTGGGACGATTGATTTGGTGATGCGTTGTTTTGCGGGTTTGAGTGTTCAAGATGATCAGATTTCTTTAAATCCTCAACTTCCAAAAAAATGGAAAAGAATGAAATTTTCTGTTCGTTATCGCGATATTTGGTTTAACATTGAGATTACACGCAAGAAAGTTGTTGTAAGGCCAGAGCTTTTAAAGAAAATTTCATTGCAGCGAGTATCAGAAGTTTTTATTGTTGTGAATAATAAAAAATATAAATTAACTCCAGGCGGAAAGACAGTCATTCTTTTAACTAAATGGCTTCCAATCAAATTTTAACTCCTATTTATATTATTGACGGTGCGCGCACTCCTATTGCGAGCACGTATAAAAGTCTAAAAACTTTTTTAGCGGCACAACTTGCCAGTTTTGTTATTGACGAAATTTGCAAAAGATATCCTCAAATTAAAGAAAAAATTAATCAAGTAATTTTAGGTAACACTGTTTCAGCTGGAACAGGCCAAAATATGGCGCGGCATGCTGTTTCATTGTCTATGCTGGATATCAGCACGCCTGCTTTTGTGATTAATAGTGTTTGTGGATCAGGATTGGAATCTGTTATTGTTGGAGCTCAGGCGATATTGAGCGGTCAAGCGGATTTGGTTTTAGCTGGTGGGACAGAAAGTGCGTCGCATAATCCTCAAATTATTAAGAATCAAGACGAGTTAATCGAGAGTCTTCTTTCAGATGGGCTTTGGTGCGTGATGTCAGATTTTCATATGGGTCAGTTGGCAGAAAATTTGGCTGAAGAATTTAATGTTTCAAGAGAGGCGCAAGATCAACTTGCACTTGAAAGTCATCAAAAAGCGTTTAAAGCACAAGAGCAAGGAAAATTTGATGAGGAAATCGTTCCAATTAAGAAAGAAAATGGTGAAATATTTTCAAGGGATGAGCGCATTAGAAAAAATATTAGCTTAGAAAGAATGACAAGACTCCCAAGTTCTTTTAAAGAATCTGGGACGGTAACGCCTGGTAACGCGTCATCAGCGGCGGATGCCGCAGCTCTTGTTTTGTTGGCAGGTGAGCAGGCAATGAAGAAATATGGATTTAACCCTAAGGCAAGAATTTTAGGATATTCATCTGTAGCGCTTGAGCCAAAGAATTCTTTTTTAGGTGCAATTAAAGCAGCCGAAGAATGTCTTAAAAAATGTAATTTAAAGAATGATGATATTGATCTTTTTGAGATCGGAGAATCTTTTGCTTCTCAAGCTGTTTTGACAAAAGAGAGACTAAATATTAAAGATTCAAAATTTAATATTTTTGGTGGAGATATCGCTCTGGGTCATCCTTTGGGATCGACAGCGACGAGAATCCTAGTGACATTGCTACATGCCTTAAAAGATCAAAATAAAAAGATTGGTTTGATGAGTATTTGTTTTGGTGGTGGTGGAGGGGTTTCGATGATTATTGAAAGATTATAAAAGGTCTTTTACCATTTCAGCGATTGCTAGGCACGATGTAAGACCTGGCGATTCAATTCCAAGTAAATTAACAAAACCTTCAAGTCCGTTATTTTTTTCATGTGCGATAACAAAGTCCCTAAATTTATCTGTTGGGGATTGGAGTTTTGCACGAATGCCACATGTGTCAGGAGCAAGATCTTCTTGGGATAAACCTTCAAGAAATCGAGAAACAGAGATCTGAAATTTTTCTTTATCTCGTTCGTTAATAGCGTAATCAATGCAATCAACAAATGCAGCATCTGGACCAAGGCGAAGACCACCGGCAAGATCAGGCGTGATATGAATACCTAGATCAGTTGCACTTGGTGGCGGATAAATAAGATGTTTGATATTAAATTTCTTAGGATTGTTAATACGAAAATACTGACCTTTGCTGTAATAAATTTTGTAGTTATTTTCTTCAATATCAATGCCAGCCATTGAAGCAATTTGATCAGCATAAAATCCTCCTGCATTGATAATAATGTTTGTCTCAAAAGAGAAGAGCTCCCCAGAAGGCTCTTTAACGGTGATTTTGTATTTTGAAGTTTTTTTCGTGATATTGACGACTTTTATGTTGTAAGCAAAATCAACGTTATTGCGCTTTGATTCTTCAGAAAAAAAGTGCATAAGCTTGTGTGAGTCGATGATTCCTGTGTCAGGACAAAGAAGCGCTTTTTTGGCTTTAATATCTGGTTCTAGAGTGTCAAGTTCTCCATCTTTTAGAAAACGAAGATTTGTAACACCGCTTTCAATTGCATTCTTTCGAATGTGCTCAATTGTTTTTTCTTCGTTATTATCACAGGCGATTAGAATCTTTCCAAGTTTTTTATGAGGGATATTATGTTTTTGGCATAAATCATAAAGCATTGTTTTCCCTTTAATGCAAAGTTTTGCTTTAAGGGAATTTTTTGGGTAATAAATGCCAGCATGGATAACTTCAGAATTGCGAGAAGATGTTTCGCGTCCAAAAGAATCATGTTGTTCAATGATAAGAATGTCTTTATATTTTTGTGACAATATAAAGCCTGTGGCAAGACCGCAAACACCGGCTCCAATAATTGTAATATTTGTTTTATCCATAACGGGTTTTATTTTACACTTGCCTTTCAAAAAGTCCAGAGGCAAATTAATGGATAGAAAACAGCTTTTTTTTATGATAGCATAAATACGTTATTCTTTTAATAGGGGGATGTATGATTGAAGAAAATGAAATAAAAGAACAATCACTCAAAGATATTGCACAAAAAATGATTATAGCGGCACGCACGGCTCCTAAGGGGAAAGGGGTTGATACGTTTGTTTTTAAGATCGCAGAATTTAAAGACATCAAGACTCTTTCTGATAAAACAAGAGAAATGGGCGAAAGGTATGATGCTCCGGGATTTTTAAGAGACGCGCAAAATATTCTAAATTCTTCTATTATGATTTTAGCTGGCACAATAATTAAGCCAATGGGTTTAAAGAAGTGCGGTATGTGTGGTTTTAAGGATTGCGCAGAAAAAGATAAGCATAAAAATATTCCATGCGTTTTTAATACAGGAGATTTAGGCATTGCGATTGGTTCTGCTGTGGGTGTGGCTATGGATCATCGCGTTGATAATCGTATTATGTATAGCGTTGGACAAGCAGCTCTTGAGATGGGGATTCTTGGAAAAGATGTCAAAGTTGCGTATGCAATCCCATTAAGCGCAACATCAAAGAGTCCGTTTTTTGATAGAAAATAAATAAAGGAAAAAAAGAAATGAAACATTCCATTCAAAAAGGTTTTAGCTTTGGACTTAGTTCAGGAATTATTACAACTTTGGGGTTAATTGTTGGTCTTTATTCAGGAACAGGATCTAAAATGGTTGTGATTGGCGGTATTATAACGATTGCGATTGCAGATGCTTTTTCAGATGCCCTTGGCATTCATCTTTCGGAAGAGGCTGAAGCTGTTCATACGGAAAGAGAAATTTGGGAAGCAACCATATCGACTTTTGTTGTTAAGTTTTGTTTTGCTATGATTTTTGTTATTCCGATTATTTTGATGGAAATGCTACCCGCTGTATTTGTAAGCGTTGCCTTTGGGTTGTTAGTTTTAGGTGTTTTTAGCTATTATATTGCTAAAAAAGATAAGACAAATCCTGTTAATGTTATTTCTGAGCATTTATTGATCGCTGTGATTGTTGTTATTGTGACGTATTATGTTGGAATATGGGTGTCGAAAGTTTTTAAATGAGCACGCAATCTTGCGGAGCAAGGCGAACGCAAGTTGCTGTGCGAATTTACCTCGCCCTTGAAACGTGTTGAGGGTAATGAGATTGTCTAGTTGTTTAGAAGTTCTTTTATTTTCTCTAGCAAGGAAGGAATGCTGACAGGTTTTATTAAGTAAGCATCTGCTCCGACATCGCGACCGATTTCGATATCTTTTTCTTTATCGCGGGATGTTAAAAGAATAATGGGAATATCTTTGTGTTTAGGGTCATTCTTAATAAGCTGACAAAGATTGTATCCATTTATAATAGGCATCATAACATCTAGAATAATTAAATCTGGATATTTGTCCATGGCCATTTGGAGACCCGTGGCCGCTTGAGTAGCTGACAAAACAGAGTATCCATTTTCTGGAAGCTTCGTCGCCAAAAGTTTTGTTTGAACAGGATCATCATCAACAATTAAAATCTTTTTTTCCATATTGATATTTTAGCGTGTTTCCAGAGAAAAGGGAAGTTTTGTTTTTTTGTGTTAAAATATTCTCTAAGCTATTTATAAAAAGACCCTCAAATTGATTATGATTGAAAGAACGAAAAAAACGCAACCTAAGAAATCAGTGATTACTCAATCTCAGCAGATAGAGATTTTGAGTAAAATTGTTGATTTGACAAGTTCGGACCTTGATTTAAGCTTTATTTTAGGTGAGGTTGTTAGAATTATCAATACAATCACAAGAGCAGATTCTGTTTTTGTGTATCTTTTTGACAGTAAAAAGAAGGTCTTGACTTTGCTGGCGTCAAAAACGCCGCACAAAAAAGAGCTTGGCGCTGTGACATTAAAAGCTGGAGAAGGAATCACTGGTTGGGTTGCCAAAGAGAGTAAAATAGTTCATATCAAGAAAAATGCCTACAAAGATTCTCGTTTTAAGAATTTTGATGTTTTGCCTGAAGATAAATACGAGGCCTTTCTTTCTATTCCTATTATTTTTAAGAAATCGACTATTGGCGTTATTAATGTTCAGCATAAAAAAGAAAGAGATTTTTCAAAGAGCATTGTGACTTTAATTTCTACCATCGCGAAACAGGTGAGTGGTGTTATTGAAAATTCTCGTCTTTATGCGGAAGCCAAGAAAAAGGCCGCGCAGTTTGATCAATTGATGAAAGTCAGCCAGTCGATTACATCAGAAAGTTATTTGGATGAAATTTTAAATTTAATTGTTGTGGTGACGGCTGAAATGTTGGATTCTAAGATTTGTTCGGTGATGCTGTTAGACGAGAAAAAGCAAGAGCTTTCGATTAAGGCAACGCAGTTTTTAAGTGAAGATTATAAGAAAAAGCCTAACATCAAGGTTGAAAAATCTTTATCCGGCGAGGCCGTGAAAGCAAAAAAAGCTAAGATGTATTTTGATGTTCGCATGGAAGAAAAGTATGCTTATCGTAACCTTGCAGATAAAGAGCAGTTGAGTTCGATGCTTTCAGTTCCAATGATTGTTAAGGACCGCGTGATTGGCGTTATTAATATTTATACCAAGAGGCCTCATGCCTTTTCGCAAGAAGAGGTGAGCGTTCTTCAAATGGTGTCTAACCAAGCCGCGATTGCGATTGAAAATACAAAATTAGTTGAAGAGACGGTGAAGGCCAAAGAAGCGCTTGAAACACGCAAGCTGATTGAACGGGCCAAAGGTGTTTTGATGCGGATTCAAGGGTTGGCAGAAGAAGAAGCTCATAAAGTGATTCATAAGAAAAGTATGAATTCTTGTAAGAGCATGAAAGAGGTGGCGGAGTCCATTATTTTGATGGATGAGCTACAAAAGAAGCTGTAAGAAAAAGAAGGGATAAGGATTACGCCCAAAATGCTTTTGCCGGTCATGTATCAAACGCTTGCTAAGTTTATCAAATGTGAAATAGCAAGCAGTCAAAAGAAAATTGAGCGCACCAAGATTGCTGCCTATTGGAAAATAGGTGAGGCGATTTCAAAGCATTTGCTTCATTACAGCGATCGCGCTGGATATGGCGATCATATTTTTGAGAAATTGGCAACGGACCTTGAAATCGCGGAGACGACCCTTCGAGATTCCGTACGATTTCATCAAATGTTTCCAATTCCGCACGCGCGTACGGAATTGGGGTGGAATCATTATCGGGCACTGCTCACCATTAAGGATAGCGACAAACGTCTTGAGTGGCAGCGCCGTTGCGCGCAGAAATACCTTTCTGCGCGCGAGCTTAAAAGACAACTCGCGCTTAGAATTCCAAAGACAAAAAAGAAGGCGCCGAATTCTTCGGCGCCCACCAACCCAGCAAAAATTTCGACACTTGTCTTTAGCAGAGGGGAGTTGGGCACCTTGGGGGTGGCTGAAAAAGTAGCCATCGAACCCAAGAAAGAATCAATCTTTGTTGATTTTGGTTTTAATATCTTACGAGAGCTGCCGCGCACACAAAAACTTTCAGGAATGATAAATAAAAAACCGCAATATACTTTCAAGGCTTATGTGGAAAAGATTATCGACGGCGACACGCTTTGGAGTCAGATTGATTGTGGCTTTGGTACGTTGACGCGTCAAAAATTACGCCTTCGCGGGATTGATTGCCCAGAGTTAAACACGAAAGAAGGCCAAAGGGCTAAATGTTTTGTAACAGATGCCTTTGTTGATTGCGCGTTTATTGTTGTGCAAACGCATAAGAGCGATAAATATGACCGCTATCTCGCGGATATTTTCTTTTTGCCTCACGCGACGGATGCCAATGGTGTTGCCAGAGAAGGGAAGCTGTTGAATCAGGCACTGCTTGACGCGGGGCTGGCAAAAGAATATGATTGAGGTCTAAACTTACAGAAAATAATGACGTAAGTTTGTAGGCCGAATTTATTTTGTTTTTCGTTTGGTGAAAAATTAGAATTTGTGGCGAGAAGATCTTTAGAGGGTAAATATTTAACAAAGGAGATTTTTATGTTTTTTAAGAAATTCTTAAATCTTACCATTTTTCTGTTTGCGTTTTTATTTCTTTTCCCCCCCCCTCACTTGTTTTTGCCAATGGTCTCGCCATTGCCAATTTCGGTCCATCAAAAATTGACACAACCAACGACACGCTCACGTTTACTTTTGATATTACCTGGAACAATAGCTGGCGCACGGATGAAAATTATGACGCGGCCTGGGTCTTTATGAAATATTATTATAGTGGTGAATGGCATCATGCCACCATGGCTAGTATAGGTGTTAATCCTGCGGGATTTGTTGTGCCTCAAGGCAGTGAGATTGTTTCTCCTGATGGCATGGGATTTTTTATTCAAAAGGCTGTTAAAGGTGCTGGAACAGTAACTTTTGCTTCTGCAAAATTTGTCTGGGATTATGGTGCCGATGGACTCACTGATGCCAATGTGCAAAGCTCATCAACAACTTTCAAACTCTTTGGCATTGAAATGGTGTATATTCCTACCGGAAGTTTTTATGTTGGTTCTGGAGGAACAGAAACAGGCAGTTTTACCGATGGCTCTTGGGTCTCAGGCGCCACCATTCCTTTATCTATAATTTCTGAAGCCGCGCTAACCGTAGCACAAACCGCTGGGAACCTTTGGTATACGGCTTCAGGTAATTCTGGCGATCAGGCAGGCCCTATCCCAGCCGCTTTTCCTAAAGGCTACAATGCCTTTTATCTTATGAAATATGAAATATCCCAAGGTCAATACCGTGATTTTTTAAACACACTTACCTATGATCAACAAGAAACCAGAACAGCTGAGGCTCCGAGTTCAGCCCCAGGAACAGGGGCTTTTAGCGCAATGAATGTTCTTCGTTCTGGTCTTGATATTAAAACCGCTGGGACAGATAATACAGTTCCGGCTGTTTACGGATGCAACTTAGATGCTGATGCAAATTATGATGAAACAGTTGACGGACAAGGAATTGCCTGCAACTATTTATCCTGGGCTGATGTGGCGGCTTATTTGGATTGGGCGGCTTTACGTCCCATGACTGAACTTGAATTTGAAAAGGCCTGCAGAGGCCCGCTGGTACCCGTTGCCAATGAATATGCCTGGGGTAACGCGACTCGTGCGGACGCCGCGTATACGTTAGCAAATTCTGGCGCGGCAAATGAGAATACTTCCGCGAATTATAAAACCGATGGTAAGGGTAATTGCTTATATGTAACGACAGAGAATGATTTTAGCGGGCCTTGTCGTGTGGGAATGTTTGCCGGGCATGCAAGCAATACAGGACGCGTTACAGCCGGTGCTGGGTATTACGGCATTATGGAGTTGAGCGGTAATTTAATTGAGGCAGCAATATCTGTAGGTAATACAACAGGAAGAGCGTTCGCAGGAACTCATGGCAATGGAGCATTAGATAACACGGGCAACGCAGATGCTACGAATTGGCCGGGTATAGACGCCGTTGGCGCTGGGATGAGAGGAGGCGCCTGGTCTTTAGGGACCTTTATGGAAAGTTCTAATCGTGGTGCTGGAGTCCTAGGTACTGTTAATCGCGCCTCTTCTTCTGGCGGGCGTGGGGCGCGCACAGCGCCGTAAGAGTTGGCGAATACTCTATAATGGGGCATAAAAATATCAAAAAATAAAATCGAATCAAAAGAAATAGAAACAGTTCATAAGTTGGCTATTTTTAAGGGCAAGCAGATACGCCGGTTAATCCATAACGATGAGTGGTGGTTTTCGGTTGTTGACGTGTGTGGAGCTTTGACCGGAAGCCCTGACTCTGGGGCATACTGGAGAAAGCTGAAGCAACGCTTAAAAAAGGAAGGTAGCGAGGTCGTGACAAATTGTCACGGACTGAAATTAGAGGCTCCGGATGAAAAAAATATAATATGGATTGTGCGAAGACCGAGGGTATTTTCCGTATAATTCAGTCAATCCCCTCTCTCAAAGCCGAACCTTTTAAGCGGTGGCTGGCAAGGGTTGGATATGAGCGGATTAAGGAAATTGAAGATCCTGAGCTTGCCACTAAACGCACAAGAGCCTTGTATAAAGCAAAAGGCTATTTAGACGTTTGGATTGAGAAGCGCATGCAAGGCATTGCCATCCGCGAGGAATTAACGGACAAACGGCAGAAACGAGGCATTCAGGAGCAAGGAGATTACGCTATTCTAACGGCTGAGATATCCAAAGCGACATTTATTTGATATGACGCCTGCTGAATACAAAAAGTATAAAAAACTAAAGCGTGAGAATTTGCGGGATCATATGAATGATTTGGAGCTTATCTTCTCTATGCTTGGCGAAGCCTCAACAACAGAAATTCCCCGCAATAAAGACGCTCAAGGGATGCATGAAAATAAAGAATCCGCAAGGCTTGGCGGAAGTGTTGCCGGAAAAGCCCGCAAAGATTTAGAGAATAAAAGTGGTAAAAAAGTTATAAGTAAGAAGAATTATCTCAAAGTCTCGCAGGATCAAAAATTGCTCAAGGGCAAGTGCTCAAGGGCAAGTGCTCAAGGGCAAGTGTCAAGGGCAAGAAATGATTTTGTTGACAAATTTTAGAAATGTTGTATATTTAGGTTAGTAGTAGGGCAATGAAGTCCTCTTGATCCGATGAAGGGTTGAGAGGTTTTTTTGTTTGGGCAAAGATGTCCGACATTTTTCCGACGAGAATCGAAAGGAAGAAGTCGGGCTTTTTTAATGACGTCTTAATTTATGGAACATGAATTATTGACGGAATTAATTCTGCGATGCGAGCAGGATAATGATTTGTTTTGGGCAATGACGTCCTTGTGAAAAGCCATTGGTGGCATCTTTAGGCTTTAACTTTGAGGATTTTCTTTTTTAAGAAAGAAAATCCTTTAAAAAAAGGAGGGCGAAATGAACCTAATTGATTTAGCAAGCATGCGTACAGGGATTGATACCTTGTGGGTGCTTATCGCGGCTTTTTTAGTGTTTTTTATGCAGGCAGGATTCGGCATGGTTGAGGCTGGTTTTATTAGGGCTAAAAATACCTGTAACATTTTGACTAAGAATTTTCTTGATTTTTGTATGGCATCTTTAGGATTTTTTATTTTTGGATATGCCATTATGTTTGGGGTTGGCAATGGGTTTATTGGATTAAAGGGCTGGTTTTTAGTTGGAGCTGAATCTGGAGCGGATGTTCCTTTGTACGCGTTTTGGTTGTTTCAGGCTGTTTTTTGTGGCGCGGCTGCAACAATCGTAGCAGGCGGCATGGCTGAGCGTATGAAGTTTCAGGCTTATTTGATATATTCGTTCTTGATTTCTGCTTTTATTTATCCGATTGTTGGTCATTGGGTCTGGGGTGGCGGCTGGTTAGCTGATTTTGGATTTTTAGATTTTGCTGGATCAACCGTTGTTCATGCTGTTGGTGGAACAGCTGCTTTAATCGGAACCATGATGTTAAAACCGCGTATTGGGAAATATAATCCAGATGGAAGCGCTAATGCTATTGCAGGTCACAACATTCCGCTGGCTTCTTTAGGTGTTTTTATTTTATGGTTTGGGTGGTTTGGATTTAACGCAGGATCGACGCTAGGTATAGGGGACGGCAGTTTAATTGCACGCGTTGCGATTAACACGAATTTAGCAGCCGCCGCTGGAGGCATTATAGCTATGTTGGTTGTCTGGAAAATGTTCGGAAAGCCAGATCTTTCTATGGCAATGAATGGCGCTTTAGCTGGTCTTGTTGCGGTCACTGCTCCTTGTGCTTTTATTGATCCTTGGGCAGCCATTGTGATTGGCAGCGTTGGAGGCGTTTTAGTTGTTTTTGGAGTTGTTCTTTTAGACAAGCTTCACATCGACGATCCGGTTGGCGCTTTTCCTGTTCATGGGATTAATGGCATTTGGGGAACTTTGTCGGTTGGGCTTTTTGGCAAAGCAGCTTTAGGTGTTTCTGCGGATGGGTTGTTTTATGGAGGCGGTGTAACTCAGCTTGGTATTCAAGCGTTGGGAGTTTTTGCCGCGGTTGGTTTTGTTGGTGTCGTGATGGGAATTATTTTTAAGTTGATTGACGCCGCGATTGGCTTGCGTGTTAGCGGAGAAGAAGAGCTTAAAGGTCTCGACATTGGCGAACACGGAATGGAATCTTATACAGGTTTTCAGATTTTTACAACACAATAAAACAACTTATATTGACGGAGGAAAATATCATGAAACTAATTATTGCGATGATTCAGCCACACAAGTTACCAGATGTTAAGAAGTCATTATTTGAAGAGGGCGTACATAAAATGACGGTTACGAATGTTCTTGGCTGCGGCCAGCAAAAAGGGTATAGTGAGACTTATCGTGGTGTTGTGCATGAGGTGAATCTTTTAAAAAAAATTCGCTTAGAAATTGCTGTTAATAAAGACTTTGTCGAGCCAACGGTTCAGGCGATTATTAAGGGAGCTAAAACTGGTAATATTGGAGATGGGAAAATTTTTATTTTAGATTTGCCACGCTGTGTTCGTATTCGAACTGAAGAGGAAGGGCCTGAGGCAATAGGATAGCGAAGTGAGTTGTTTTTATTAAAGAAGAACTTTTTGAAATAATGATTAGGAAAGCTTAAAGAGGAGGAAAAATGAAAAAAGAAAAAGAAGTGCAAACAGTTGCTGATTTTTTTGGTGAAAATGTTTTTAGTTTAAAAACAATGCGTAATTATCTTTCAGAGAAAGCGCATAAGTCTTTGAGTCAAACAATTAGGACAGGGGGAATGCTAGATCCTACTATTGCAGATGAGGTCGCTGATGCGATGAAGACGTGGGCTGTTTCAAAGGGAGCAACGCATTTTACGCATTGGTTTCAGCCTTTAACCGGAACTACAGCAGAAAAGCATGATTCTTTTATCTCTCCAGACGGAGAAGATGGAATTATTTTAAAGTTTTCTGGAAAAGAATTGATTCAAGGTGAACCGGACGCCTCTAGTTTTCCGTCAGGAGGCCTTCGCTTAACGTTTGAGGCTCGCGGTTATACAGGATGGGATCCGACAAGCCCTGCTTTTATTAAAGAGGGTCCTGAAAGCGCGACGCTTTGTATTCCAACCTATTTTATTGGATGGCATGGTGAGTCGTTAGACAAAAAGACACCGCTTTTGCGTTCAATCAAAGCATTGTCAAAACAAGTTTGTCGTCTAGGCGAGCTGTTTGGTATTCAGTCTAAAGGCAAACAAGCTTACGCGACATTAGGCGGGGAACAAGAATATTTTTTAATTGATAGAGATTATTATTATCAAAGAATTGATCTTATTCAGACAGGGCGCACTCTTTTTGGAAAAGCGCCAGCAAAGCATCAGCAGATGTCGGATCATTATTTTGGAGCGATTAAAACGCGTATTATGGGTTTTATGGAAGAATTTGATCGCGAGATGTGGAGATTGGGCATTCCCGCAAAAATACGACATAATGAAGTTGCTCCTTCGCAATATGAAGTAGCGCCAGTTTTTGAAAGTCTTAATTTGGCGGTTGATCACAATATGATTTGTATGGAAATTGCCCAAAAGGTTGCGGAAAAGCACGGACTTGTTTGTCTTTTACATGAAAAACCTTTTGCGGGCGTTAACGGTTCAGGGAAGCACAACAATTGGTCTGTGGTCGGTCCTGATGGGAAAAATTGGTTAGCTCCAGGAGACAACCCACATGAAAATGCAAAGTTCTTAGTCGTGCTTTGTGCTGTTATTCAGGCCGTTGACAAGTATGCGGAAATATTGCGTGTTTCGATTGCGTCAGCGGGAAATGACCACAGGCTTGGTTCTCATGAGGCGCCCCCCGCGATTATTTCTGTTTTCTTAGGCGATCAACTTGCTGATGTTATTGAGCAAATTGAAAAAGGGGGAGCAAAAGTATCTAAAAAAGGCGGCGTGTTAGAGGTTGGTGTGGATTCTTTGCCGACGTTGCCACGAGACGCAACGGATAGAAACAGGACATCCCCGTTCGCGTTTACAGGGACTAAGTTTGAATTTCGGGCCGTAGGATCAAGCGCAAATTTAGCAGGACCAAACATTGTTCTAAATACAATTGTCGCCGATGCCTTAGACGAGATGTGCGAAACATTAGAAAAAGATAAAAAGGCTAAAAAAGACTTTAATGGATCTGTTCAGAATCTTTTGAAGAGTATTATTAAAGAGCATAAAAGAATTATCTTTAATGGGGACAATTATACAGAAGAGTGGGTTAAGGAGGCTAAAAAAAGAGGTCTTCCGAACTTAAAGAATACCTCAGAGGCTTTAGAGATTCTAAAGAAACCTGAAATTTTAGCGTTATTCGAAAGACAAAAAGTTTTAACTAAAATAGAGTTAAATTCTCGCTATGAAGTTTATAAAGAGACCTATGAGACCATTCTTGATTTTGAAGGTCGACTTGCGGCGGACATGGCCAAAACGATGATTTTACCTGTTGTTATTGAGTATCAGAATCAACTTGCCGAAACAATTAAGAGCGTTGAATTTGTTAATAAGACAAAATCAACGGCAACGCGTAAGCTGCTTAAAGAAATCACAAAGCAAGCAGAATTAGCTTTAGGTTTGGTTGACAAGCTAGAGGCTGTTGTCAAAAAAAGAGATGGTGTAAAAACCAGACTCGCCATGGAAGACTTGCGCGCGCCGATTGATGCTTTAGAAGGATTGGTTCCGGCAGACATTTGGCCACTTCCGTCTTATGCGGAAATGTTGTTTATGCTTTAATGACAAGACGATGATTCTTTTTTTAAAGCATATTAATATTGAAGGTCCAGGCTTATTGAAAACGTTCTTTGAAGATGAAGGGCTAGAAACAAAGACCCTTGAAGTAGACAAGTTCAGCGCAATGTCCGAAGATTTTTCGGGCATTGACGCTGTTGTGATTTTGGGTGGGCCAATGAATGTGTACGAAGAGGAAAAATATCCTTTTCTTATCTGGGAAGATAAGTTTGTTCGTCAGTTGGCAGAGAAACGCATTTTTTGTTTAGGAATTTGTTTAGGGTCTCAGCTTTTGGCTAAAACTTTGGGAGCTAAAGTAACAAAAGCTGAAACTAAAGAAATTGGTTTTTACGATGTTTCTTTAACCCAAGATGGGCTAGAAAATCCACTTTTTGATCGACTAGGACGTTCGCTAAAAGTCTTTCAGTGGCACGAAGACATCTTTGATATTCCTAAGGGTGGAAAACTTTTGGCTAGCTCTAAGGAATGTACAAACCAGGCGTTTTATTTTGAGCCAAATATTTATGGACTTCAGTTTCACGTAGAAATTGATCGGCCAATGATTGAAAGCTGGATCAAGGCGTATTGGGGAATTATAGATATTTCTAAAGACAAGAAAGCCCAGGAAATTCTAGAGGGATATGACAAAATCAGAACTTTACTTAGCTCTCAGGCACGTATTATTTGTAAGAATTTTATAAGCATTATTAAGGAAAAATAATATTTTTTTTAAAATTTGTTGTATAGAAAATAGGTAAGATGAAGAAAATCAGAATTGCATTAGCACAGGGGAATACGACGGTTGGTGATTTTGAAGAAAACGCCAAGGAAATCTTAGGCTTTATAGAAACAGCCAAGCAGATGGATAGCGATATTGTTGTTTTCCCAGAGCTAAGCATTACAGGCTATCCACCGGAAGATTTGTTGCTAAAAAAACATTTTGTTGATGATAATATAAAAGCACTGCACCGCGTAGCTTCAAGAATAAAAAACATTACAGCAGTTGTTGGTTTTGTAAATTGTGGCCGTGATAAAAAACTTTATAACGCGGCCGCTGTTATTTCGGGAGGCGCCATTAAAGGCATTTATTCTAAAGAATGCCTTTTGAATTACGGGGTTTTCGATGAAAAACGTCATTTCTCAAAAGGAGAAAAGAATTCTATTTTTTCTTTAAACGGAGTTTTGTTCGGAGTCAGTATTTGTGAAGATATTTGGGAAGAAAAAGGGCCGTGCGTTCAACAGGTTAAAAAAGGCGCTCAAATACTTTTAAATCTTTCCGCTTCTCCGTACTGTCGAGGAAAAACTATCCAGCGTCAATCACTTCTTGTTAAGCGGGCAAAGCAAATGAAATCTTTTGTTTGCTATTGTAATCTTGTCGGTGGACAAGATGAGCTTGTTTTCGATGGGGCGAGCGTTGTTATTAGCCCCAAGGGTGAGATTTTAGCAACAGGCCGACCATTTGAAGAAGATTTGATTGTTGTTGATGTTGAGGTTAAGGAAAAGAAAAGAGCTAGTTCTGTTAGTGTGTGCGCGTTTAAGCAAAGCGTATCCGAAGAAAAAGTTTTTGTTAAACCAAAGAAGAATAAAAAATTAAGTGCTAATGAAGAAATTTATAATGCCCTTGTTTGTGGAACGCGCGATTATATTATTAAAAATGGGTTTAAAAAAATTGTTCTTGGTGTTAGTGGCGGGATTGATTCGGCTTTAGTGGCTGTGGTTGCCAGCGACGCTATTGGCAAAGAAAATGTATGGGGTGTCTCTATGCCGTCACAATATACATCAAAAGAAACAAAAAAAGATGCTCAAAGATTGGCTAAAAATCTCGGAATTAATTTTATGGAGATACCGATAGGTCCAGTTTATCAAAGCTACATTCAAGCGTTGAGAAATCAATTTATAGGACAAAAAGAAAATATTGCCGAAGAAAATTTGCAGGCACGTATTCGGGGAAATATTTTGATGGCTCTTTCTAATAAATTTGGACATCTTGTTTTGGCAACAGGAAACAAGAGTGAGATTTCTGTTGGGTATTGCACTCTTTATGGAGACATGGCAGGGGGTTTTGCCCCGATTAAAGATGTTCTTAAGACAAAAGTTTATGAGTTGGTTGATTATCGCAATCACAAAGAAGGCTTTGATTTGATTCCGCAGAGCATTATCCTGAGGGCTCCTACAGCAGAGCTTAAAAAAGGACAAAAAGACCAAGACAGTCTTCCACCCTATGATATTTTAGATGCATTTTTAGAGTCTTATGTCGAGGGAGATCATGGTTTGAAGCTTTTAAAGCGAAAAAAAGGTGATGTTGCGTTGGGCAAGAAGATTATTAAGCTTGTTGATCAAATGGAATATAAGCGCAGACAGGCACCTTTGGGGGTTAGAATTACGCCAAAAGCTTTTGGTAGAGATCGTCGATTACCTGTTGTGAATAAATATGTGGAGAAATAAAAAAGGGATTTAATTTATGAGTGATAATTTTGTTATGAAAAAACAGGGAATGTATGATCCTTGTTTTGAACATGATAGCTGTGGCGTGGGATTTCTTGTTAATATTGATGGCAGAAAGTCTCATGATATCGTTGTTCGTTCAATCAAAGTTTTAGAAAATCTCCTTCATCGCGGCGCGACTGGGGGGGATGGTAAGACTGGTGATGGAGCAGGAATTTTGATACAGATTCCGGATGATTTTTTTCAAAAAGAATGTCAGGCGCTTAAGATTTCTCTGCCGCGGCAAGGTTGTTATGGGGTCGCGATGATGTTTTTGCCTCAGGCAAATGATTTACGTGGTATTTGTCAAGAAATGACGGAAGACATCACAAAACAAGAAGGTTTAAAATTTCTAGGTTGGCGAGTTGTTCCTGTTGACAGTGATGTTCTCGGTGAGAAAGCCAGACAAGAACAGCCTTTTATCGCGCAATGTTTTATTTCTGGAAAGAATCTTACTGCTGAAACTTTTGAACGGAAATTATATGTTTTGCGCAAAGAGATCGAGCATAAAGTTCAAGAAAAAATATCTAGGGGGGATCAATTTTATATTCCAAGCTTTTCTTGTCAAACAATTGTTTATAAGGGATTGATGATGGCAACACAGGTTTCTGATTTTTATAGAGACCTTGAAGATCCATTGTTTACGAGCGCTCTAGCCGTTGTCCATCAGCGTTATAGTACCAACACATTTCCTTCGTGGCAATTGGCGCAACCGTTTCGTTATTTAGCACATAATGGTGAGATTAATACTTTGCGTGGAAATTTGAAGCAGATGCAATCTCGAGAAAAATCTTTATCATCGGATCTTTTTGGTGAAGACATTAAAAAGATATTACCAATCATTGATTTTGGTGGCAGCGATTCGGCTTGCTTAGACAATGCTTTGGAGCTGTTAGCTAATGGGGGACGAGATTTGCCTCATGCCATGATGATGATGATTCCTCAGGCGTGGGGTGTTAGATATCCTATTGGTCCAGACTTGAGAGGATTCTTTGAATATCATGCGGGACTTATGGAGCCTTGGGATGGACCTTCAGCTGTTGCTTTTAGTAATGGTCATGTTGTTGGGGCTTTGTTAGATCGTAACGGACTTCGTCCTTGTCGATATACGATGACTAAAGATGGGTTTATGGTGCTGGCTTCTGAGGCTGGAGTTTTGGCGATTGACTCTAAGGATGTTGTTGAAAAAGGATCTTTGCGTCCGGGAGAAATTATTTTAGTTGATTTAAAGAAAAAACGCGTTTTAAAGAATACAGAAGTTAAGACTTTTTATGCTCGCTGTCAACCGTATCGAAGATGGGTTCAAGAGAACAAAGTTGGATTGCATGGATTTTTTAGTGACATTAGTCCTCTTCGGGTTGATCAGTCAACTTTGATATTGCGTCAGCGTATGTTTGGCTATTCGCGCGAGGATCTTAAGGTTATTCTTGGGCCTATGGCAGTCAGGGGGGAAGAGCCTGTGGGATCTATGGGATGTGATACGCCGCTAGCGATCTTATCTGAAAAACCGCAACTTCTTTATTATTATTTTAAGCAACTTTTTGCGCAAATTACAAATCCCGCGATTGATCCTATTCGCGAGGAGCTTGTTATGTCTTTGATGACGTTTATGGGAAGCTGTGGAAATATTTTAACGGAGGTTCCTCAAAACGCGCGTTTAATTAAATTGACGCATCCGATTCTTTCTAATGAAGATCTGGAGCGCGTAAGTTCGCTAAAATTAAAAGATTTTTGGGCAACGACTTTGCAAATGGGTTTTCCCCGTAAAGGAACCGGGGAGGATCTTAAAGAAGCGTTGGATCAATTGCGACACACCGCCGAGACCTCTGTGCGCAATGGATGTTCATTGATTATTTTAAGTGATCGTCATCTGCCGAAAGATGTGATGCCCATTCCGGCTTTATTGGCGCTTTCAGCAATCCACCAGCATTTGACTAATGAAGGGTTGCGTACTCATGTTGGCATTATTATGGAAACAGCAGAGGCGCGAGAAGTTCAGCACATAGCGCTTTTGTTAGGCTATGGAGCCACGGCGATTAATCCCTATTTGGCTTTCGAAACAGTAGCCGATATGGCACAACAAAAGATGTTAGAAAAAGAAGTCAGGACTACGAGGGCTTTAGAAAATTATATTCATGCGCTTTGCAAAGGACTTTTAAAAATTATGTCGAAGATGGGAATTTCGACTTTGCGTAGTTATCGAGGAGCGCAAGTTTTTGAAGCCGTGGGTTTAAATCGCGATATTATTGAGAAATATTTTACTGGCACGGTTTCTAACATTGAAGGCATTGGGCTTGATGAAATTGCCAAGGAGATAAGCACGCGTTATGAGCAAGCTATGCATGATTCTTTGGTCCTTGGTGATACGCTAGCCAATGGGGGTCAGTACGCGTTTCGCAAAGATGGGGAAAGACATTTGTGGACACCAGAAGCGATCTATAAATTACAAACAGCGACGCGTAATAATGACGAGAAAGTTTATAGAGAGTATGCCCAGCTTATCAATGATCAGACGAAAAAACAATACACGTTGCGCGGGCTTTTTAAATTTAAGGAAACAAAAGCTATTTCGATTGATGAGGTTGAGCCAATTTCTTCTATTATGAAAAGGTTTGTGACATCGGCTATGTCATTTGGGTCTATTAGTCGTGAAGCCCATGAAACATTGGCGATTGCCATGAATCGTATCGGCGCTAGGAGTAACAGCGGTGAAGGGGGAGAAGATCCTGCTCGTTATCAATTGCTTCCTAATGGTGACGATCGGTGTAGTGCCGTTAAGCAGATCGCGAGTGGTCGTTTTGGTGTTACGGCTGAGTATCTGGTTAATGCTAAAGAGCTTCAAATTAAAATCGCGCAAGGAGCTAAACCAGGGGAAGGGGGACAGCTTCCGGGTCATAAAGTTAATGAAGAAATCGCGCGAGTTCGACATTCAACTCCTGGCGTTACTTTGATTTCTCCGCCACCACATCATGATATTTATTCAATTGAGGATATTAAACAATTAATTTTTGATTTAAGGAATGTGAATCCGCAGGCACGCATTTCTGTTAAATTAGTTTCTGAAGCCGGTGTCGGCACGATTGCCGCTGGCGTAGCTAAGGCTCATGCCGATATGGTGCTCATTAGTGGTTATGATGGAGGAACAGGTGCTTCCCCTCTGACTTCTATGAAGCACGCGGGTGTTCCGTGGGAGCTGGGTCTTGCAGAAACTCAGCAGACACTTGTTTTAAATAATTTGCGCGGTTGTGTTCGTCTTCAGGCTGATGGTCAAATGAAGACTGGCCGGGATGTTGTGATTGCCACGTTGTTAGGCGCGGAAGAATTTGGATTCGCGACAGCGTCTTTAGTGGTTTGTGGATGCGTGATGATGCGCAAGTGTCATTTGAATACTTGTTCCGTGGGTGTTGCAACACAGGATCCGCAATTACGCAAAAATTTTAGTGGTAAGCCAGAGTATGTGGTAAATTTCTTTTCATTGATTGCTCAAGAAGTTCGAGAATACCTGGCCCAGCTTGGCATTAAGACTATGGATGAAATTGTTGGGCGTAGTGATCTTTTGGAAGTAAATGAGGCGATTGATTTTTGGAAAGCTAAAGGATTAGATTTCTCAAGAATTTTCGCTCAAATTTCTCATGAAAAGAATGTGGCTGTGCGCTGTCTGGAGTCTCAAGACCATGATATCGGAAATGTGCTAGATCACAAGCTTATTGAGCTATCACGGGAAGCTCTTGAAAAGAAAAAATCTGTTTTGATTGAGCTACCCATTGCGAATACTAATTTAACAACAGGGGCGATGCTCTCTGGAGAAATTGCAAAGCGTTATGGCCATGAAGGCTTATTCGAGGACACCATTGTTTGTCGCTTTAAAGGAGCCGCGGGACAAAGCTTCGGCGCTTTTGCCTCTCAGGGAATGACTCTTATTTTGGAAGGCGAAGCTAATGATTATTTGGGCAAAGGTTTGTGCGGTGGCAAGATCATTGTTAAGCCGTATTCAGAATCTACCTATAATCCTAGCGAAAACATTATTTGTGGCAATGTTCTTTTGTATGGGGCAACTTCGGGAGAGGTCTATATTCATGGTTGTGTTGGCGAGCGATTTGCTATTCGCAACAGTGGTGTTCATGTCGTTGTCGAAGGCATTGGGGATCATGGCTGTGAATATATGACAGGAGGGCGCGTTGTTATTTTAGGAGAGACTGGCATTAATTTTGCTGCTGGGATGAGCGGAGGACTTGCCTATATTTATGATCCTGAGAGCAGGCTCGATGGTCGATGCAATTTGAGTATGGTTGATTTAGAGCTTTTGAATGATAACAAAGACATTGAAGAACTTAAAAGTATGATTGAAAAACATTTCTTTTACACCCAAAGTCAAAAGGCTAAATACATTTTGGATCATTGGGAAAAAGAGGTTCCCTGTTTTGTCAAAGTTTTCCCAATGGAATATCGACGGGTTTTAGGAAAAATGATGAAAGAAGATGAAATAACAGAGCGCGAAGAACAGGTATTTAAATAAATCATGGGCGATATTACTGGTTTCTTAAAATATGATCGAAAAGATTTTTCTAAGGATTCTGTTGAGACGCGAAAGCGACATTGGAGGGAGTTTTTTCATCCTTTTTCAGATAGAGATTTGAGCCAACAGGCAGCGCGTTGTATGGATTGTGGAACGCCTTTTTGTCATTGGGGTTGTCCTCTGGCAAATTTAATTCCTGATTGGAATGATCTTGTGTATCGTGGTTGCTGGAAAGAAGCGTATGAACGTTTGGTGGAAACAAATAATTTTCCTGAAATGACTGGCCGCATTTGTCCTGCGCCATGCGAAAATTCTTGCGTTTTATCAATTACAAAAGATGCGGTCACCATTCGCAATGTAGAGCTTTTAATTATTGAAAAGGCTTTTGAAGAAGGCTGGGTCAAGCCTCGTCCGCCACTTAAACGTACGGGAAAATTGGTTGCTATTGTTGGCTCGGGACCTGCTGGATTAGCCTGTGCGGATCAGTTGAATAAGGCGGGTCATCGTGTTACCGTTTTTGAAAAAAATGAAAATATTGGCGGAATTTTATCTTTGGGAATTCCAGATTTTAAGCTTGAAAAAAAGATCATTGAAAGACGTATCAGCGTTTTACGAGACGAAGGGATTGTTTTTAAAACACGATGCCATATTGGTGTCGACATTTCGATTCATTATGTTCAAAAAGAATTTGATGCGATTGTTTTAGCTGGCGGATCACAAGAAGCGCGCGATCTTAAAATTCCTGGGCGAGAGTTAAAAGGAGTTTGTCAGGCGATGGATTATTTGTGTCAGCAAAACCGTATTAATGGGGGCGTGCTCATTAATCCGAAAGAGCAAATTAATGCTAAAGATAAGAGTGTTATTATTTTAGGCGGAGGAGATACGGGTGCTGATTGCATTGGTACGGCAAATCGTCAAGGGGCAAAAAGCGTAAAACAGTTTGAAATTCTTCCTTGTCCTTCATTGACAAGGACGACGGATAATCCGTGGCCTGAGTGGGCGCTCATCTATCGCAAAGGGAGTTCTCACGAAGAAGGTGTTGCTCAAGATTATTGTATTTTGACAAAAAGTTTAAGCGGGGAAAAAGGAAATCTTAAAAAGCTTCATGGCATAAGATTGGAATATGGTCCCAAAGATCCGATGACATCAAGGTCCTTGATGAAAGAAATTTCGGATTCTGAGTTTGAAGTAGATTGCGATTTGCTGATTTTGGCGATGGGCTTTATTGGTTCTTTAAAAAAAGGGCTCGTCGAGGATTTAAATATTCCGCTTGATTCAAGAGGCAATGTTAAAACAGATGTCAATTATATGACGAGCGTTAATGGTGTTTTTTCGGCGGGAGATATGCGCCGAGGTCAATCGTTGATTGTTTGGGCCATTCATGAGGGGCGCGGTGCGGCTGAATGCGTTGATCGATATTTGCGAAAATAATGCAGAGCAAATATGTTTTGACTGACCCCAAATTGATGGTATATTATCACTAGTTTTACTAGCCTTTTTGTTATCTATTTCATATGAAAAAAGCAATTATATATTTGGAGGATGGAACGATTTTTCAAGGACGTTCTATCTTTTCTTCCGGAGAAAGTGCAGGCGAGATGGTCTTTAATACCTCGATGAGCGGGTATCAAGAAATCTTGACTGATCCTTCCTATGCTGGTCAAATTGTCACCATGACATATCCTTTGATTGGAAATTACGGTGTGAATGAAGAAGATGTTGAGTCTAGCAAAATTCATGTTAAGGGTTTTGTTGTTAAAGAGTTTGCTCGTAGATTTTCTAATTTTCGTGCTACAAAATGTTTAATGGAATATTTAAAAGAAAATAACATCATCGCAATTGAGAATGTTGACACCAGAGCTCTGACGCGACATCTAAGAGTTTGTGGAGCTATGAAGGGTATCATTTCAACAAAAGATTTTGATTCTCAAAGTTTAGCGGATAAGCTTAAGAAAGTGCCAGATATGGAAGGTAGCGATTGGGTTAAGGAAGTTACGACTAAGGAAAAATATATCTGGAACAAAGAAGAAAAACATTCATTAAAAGTTGCTGTGATTGATTGCGGTGTTAAATTTAATATTTTAAGAATTCTCGCAAAGCTTGGATGCGAAGTTCATGTATTTCCCTCGACGGTTACGTCAGAAGAAATTCAAGCGATCAATCCTGATGGACTTTTTATTTCAAATGGTCCAGGTGATCCTGCGGCTGTGCCATATGTTGTTAAAACTGCAAAAGCCTTCTTAGGTAAGCTTCCTATTTTTGGTATTTGTTTAGGTAACCAGATTTTAGGTCTTGCGCTAGGCGGAAAAACATACAAGCTGAAGTTTGGTCATAGAGGGGCTAATCATCCAGTTAAAGATTTAAAAGAAAACAAGATTTCTATTACATCCCAAAATCATGGCTTTTGTGTTGATATGAAAAGTTTAAATAGTGATGATGTTGAAGTGACACATATTAATTTGAATGATAAAACTGTTGAAGGTATTGAACATAAAAAGTATCCACTTTTTTCTGTTCAATATCATCCGGAAGCTTCTCCTGGTCCGCATGACGCACAGTATTTATTTGATAAATTTATTAAAATGATGAAGGATTTTCATGCCAAAGCGTAACGATATAAAGAAAATTTTGCTTATTGGTTCTGGTCCCATTGTTATTGGTCAGGCGTGCGAGTTTGATTATTCTGGAACCCAGGCTTGTAAGGCGCTTAAAGAGGAAGGTTACGAGGTTGTCTTGATTAATTCAAATCCAGCGACGATCATGACAGATCCTGAGATTTCGGATGCGACATATATTGAGCCTTTGACGTTGGAGTTTTTAGAGCGCGTTATTGAAAAAGAGAGGCCAGACGCACTTTTGCCAACGTTAGGTGGGCAAACAGGATTAAATTTGGCAATGCAAGCTTTCGAGCAAGGTATTTTGGAGAAATATAATGTTGAGCTTATTGGTGCGCCTCATGAAGTTATCAAGAAAGCAGAAGATCGTGAATGTTTTAAAGCGGCTGTTTTGAAAGTTGGCCTTGAGGTTCCTCGCAGTACGTTTGCTTATACGATACAGGAGGCAAGAGAGGCAGGAAAGGAAATTGGATTTCCTTTGATTGTTCGGGCGAGCTATACATTAGGCGGTTCCGGCGGTGGGATTGCGCATAATGCAGAAGAGCTTGAAAAAATAGCGTTTTTAGGTCTCGAATGCAGTAGGAATAATGAAGTTTTGATTGAAGAGTCTATTGAAGGATGGAAAGAATATGAGCTTGAAGTCATGCGGGATTGCAAAGATAATGTTGTTATTGTTTGTTCTATTGAAAATTTAGATCCTTTGGGTGTTCACACGGGAGACAGTATTACCGTTGCTCCGGCACAAACTTTGACAGATAAAGAATATCAAAGAATGCGGAACCAAACCATTGCGTTGATTCGAGAAATTGGCGTTGAAACAGGAGGTTGTAACGTTCATTTTGCTGTTGATCCAACAAATGGCCGCATTGTCGTTATCGAGGTTAACCCGCGTGTATCACGCAGTTCGGCATTAGCTAGTAAGGCTACAGGCTTTCCGATTGCAAAGTTTGCAGCGAAATTAGCGGTGGGATATTCATTGGATGAAATTCGAAACGATATCACAAGAGAAACGCCAGCTTCATTTGAACCGACTATTGATTATTGCGTGACAAAAATCCCAAGATTTACATTTGAGAAGTTTCCAGAGGCAGGCGACACTTTGGGTGTTTCGATGAAATCTGTTGGCGAAACAATGGCAATCGGGCGCACGTTTAAAGAGTCTTTGCAGAAAGGGTTGCGTGGTCTTGAAATAGGACATGTTGGCCTGGACAATAAGCTCAAGTTTCAAGATATTTCTGATGAGAAATTGATACATCGACTTAAGAACCCGAATGCATCTCGTATTTTTTACATTAAATATGCGCTTCAAAAAGGAATGAGTGTCGATGAAATTTTTGAGATTACAAAGATTGATCCATGGTTTCTTTCTAATATTTCAGAATTAGTTGAGTTTGAAAATAATTTAAAAAAAGAATTCGAAGAAAATAAATCGGTTAGCAAAGATTCTTTAAGGCAAGCAAAGCAATGGGGTTTTGGTGACGCACAGCTGGCTCAGATTTTTTCAATAAGCGAAAAGGGAGTGCGAGCTTTAAGAAAAGAAAAGGGGATTCGAGCTGTGTTTAAATTGGTCGACACGTGTGCAGCTGAGTTTGAAGCCTATACGCCATATTATTACTCAACATATGAAGACGAAGACGAAAGTAAGGCTACGGAAAAAGAAAAGAGTCAGAAGAAAAAAATTATGATTTTAGGTGGCGGGCCTAATCGTATTGGTCAGGGAATTGAGTTTGATTATTGTTGCTGTCATGCTTCTTTTGCATTAAAAGAGATGGGTTGCGAAACTATTATGGTTAATTCAAATCCTGAGACAGTTTCGACAGATTATGACACATCTGACCGACTTTATTTTGAGCCTTTGACGTTTGAAGATGTTATGAATATTATTGAGGTTGAAAATCCTGATGGTGTTATCGTTCAGTTTGGTGGGCAGACGCCGCTTAATTTAGCGCGTGCCTTAAATGAAGCTGGAGTGCCGATTATTGGGACGACAGTTGAGTCTATTGATTTGGCAGAAAATAGAGAAAAGTTCTCAGAGTTTATTACAACGCTTGGACTTTCTCAGCCTGAAAATGGTTCTGCATTTTCTGCAGAGGAAGCGATTAAAATCGCAAAAAGAATTGGATATCCGGTTTTAGCAAGACCGTCATATGTTTTAGGCGGAAGAGCCATGAAGATTGTGTATGATCAAGAGGCATTGCTTGATTTTATTGAAGAGGCTAAAGATGTTTCCCAGGGGCATCCTGTTTTGATTGATCAATTTATTGAAGATGCGATTGAAGTTGATGTCGATGGTATTTCAGATGGAGAAGATGCTGTTGTTGCGGGCATGATGGAGCATATTGAAAATGCTGGAATTCATTCAGGAGACTCAGCCTGTGTTTTGCCACCTCATACATTGAGCTTGACTTTGATTAAAAGAATTGAGAAATATACTTGCGACATTGCAAGGGGATTAAAAGTTATTGGTCTTCTTAATATTCAGTTTGCCATTAAAGGAGATCGTATTTATGTCTTAGAGGTTAATCCGAGGGCGTCTCGTACGGTGCCTTTTGTTAGCAAGGCAACAGGTGTGCCTTTGGCAAAGATTGCCTCTCAGATTATGGCTGGCAAGAAAATGTCTGATTTTAAGTTTGTTAATATTGAGGAGCTTAAGAATATCTCGGTTAAAGAATCTGTTTTGCCTTTTTCTCGTTTTTCCGGCGTGGACATTGTCTTGGGTCCTGAGATGAAGTCAACAGGAGAAGTTATGGGGATTGATGAAACTTTTGGCGCTGCTTTTGCTAAATCGCAGGCGGCGGCGGGTCAATCTTTGCCTCAAGAGGGAAAGATTTTTTTAAGTGTCAATGAAACTGATAAGCGCAATATTGCATTTTTAGCAAAAAAACTAACGGACATGAAGTTTGAACTTCTTTCAACAAAAGGAACAGCGCGAGCACTTAAAACAAATGGAATTAAGGTTGAGGTTGTTAATAAGGTTGGAGAAGGTAAAAGTAATTTATTAAAATTAATTAAGAATAATGAAATTAATCTGATCATCAATACTCCTTCTGGGCAAAAGAGTCAGTCGGATATGCGATCTATTCGTGCGGCTGCTATTTTGCAAAATGTGCCATGTATCACAACGATACAAGCGGCGTGGGCAGCTATTAATGGAATTGAAGCGAGTAAAGAAAAAGATTTTAATGTAAAATCTTTGCAAGAATATTACCGTAAGGGAGTTTAGTTATGTGTGGCATTGTTGGGGTTTCCAATCATAAAGAAGCAGCAAAAATTGTTTTTCTAAGTTTATATGCGTTGCAGCACAGAGGGGAAGAGTCGTGCGGTATTCTTTCTTTTGACGGGAAGAGAATCCATTCAAAGAAAGCGCGTGGCCTTGTTGCAGATTGCTTTGATGAAAGTTCTGTTGAAAGCCTTAAGGGAAATTTTGCTATAGGCCATACTCGTTATTCAACAACAGGATCAAGTAATTCTAAGAATATCCAACCATTTTTGGCAACACATAAAAACAAGACTATTGTTATTGCACATAATGGAAATTTAACAAACACAGAAGAGCTTTGCAATGAACTTGAAGAGCAGGGATCTATATTTCAGACGACAATGGACTCTGAGGTGATTGTTCATCTTTTAGCAAGAACAAAGAACGGAGATGTTAAGAATTGGGTTAAGCAAGCTTTGATGCGTCTTCAAGGGGCTTTTTCGCTTGTTTTTATGATTGAAGATGTTTTAGTTGGAGCGCGTGATCCTTTTGGGTTTCGTCCATTATGTTTAGGTAAGAAAGACGACTCTTATATTCTAGCAAGCGAAACATGTGCCTTAGATTTAATTAATGCAGAACTAGTTCGAGAGATTGAACCTGGGGAAATTGTTTTTATAAGTGGCGGAAAAATTGAAAGTGTTTTCTTAGAAAGAAAAGAAAAGAACGCTCATTGTATTTTTGAGAATATCTATTTTGCTCGTCCTGACAGCCATATTTTTGATGACAATATTTATTTAGTGCGAAAACGTTTAGGCGAACAGCTTGCGCGAGAGAACTCGATTGATGCTGATTTTGTTATGTCGATTCCTGATTCTGGAAATTATGCAGCAGTTGGCTATGCGAAAGAATCTGGTCTTCCTTTGGAGATCGGCATGATTCGAAATCATTATATTGGACGTACGTTTATTCAGCCGAGTCAGTTTTTGCGGGAATTTCGTGTGCGTGTAAAGCTTAATCCCATTAGCGATGTTTTGAAAGGAAAGCGTGTTGTGGTTGTTGAGGACTCTATTGTGCGAGGCACGACCAGTAGAAGCCGTGTTGAGGAAATTAGAAAAGCAGGAGCTAAAGAGATTCATTTCCGAGTGACTTGTCCTCCGATTACGTTTCCATGTTTCTATGGCATTGATTTTCCAAGCAAGGATGAGTTGATTGCCTCTAATAAGAAAATCAAAGAAATTGCTGATTTTATTAAGGTCGATTCACTTGAATACTTAAGTTTAGAGGGAATGCTTAAAGTCATGAAAGACTCTAAGGCGTTTTGTCACGCATGTTTTGACGGTGTTTATCCGGAACAGATCCCTAAAAACCAGAGCAAGTATTTATTAGAAAAGAATTGCTAAAGTTTTAAGTGATAATTTTAAGAGGGTTATTATAATATTAAAAACTTTAAAGATCGGAAGTATTTATGAGTAAATTTATTTTTGTTACAGGTGGTGTTGTTTCAAGCCTTGGAAAAGGCATTGCTGCTGCTTCGATTGGAAAAATGCTCGAGGAGAGAGGTCTTTCTACAACGACAATTAAATGTGATCCTTATTTGAATGTTGATCCTGGAACCATGAGTCCATTTCAACATGGAGAAGTGTACGTGACTGATGATGGCGCTGAAACGGATTTAGATCTCGGCCATTATGAGCGTTTTACTAATGCGCGCGTTGGCAAGGATAGCAATATTACAACAGGGAAGGTTTATTTCTCTGTTATTTCAAAAGAACGTAAGGGCGAATATTTAGGAAAAACGGTCCAGATCATTCCTCACATCACGGATGAAATAAAAAATAGAATAAAAGGAGTTGCGAAAGCGCGTGATGTGGATGTTACTATTGTTGAAATTGGCGGAACTGTTGGTGATATTGAAAGCCTGCCGTTTTTAGAAGCTATTCGTCAGATGAAGTGGGAGACAGGTCCAAGTTATTGTATCAACGTGCATGTTACGCTTTTGCCTTTTATTAAGTCTGCAGGAGAACATAAAACAAAACCAACACAGCATAGCGTTGGGCGTTTACGTGAGATCGGGATTTCTCCTGACATTCTTTTATGCCGAACAGAAAAACATATGAATAAAGAGCAGAGAGAAAAAATTGCTCTTTTTTGTAGTGTTGATCGTGAGGCTGTTGTTGAAGCTGTGGATGTTAAGAATATTTATGAAGTTCCTCTTTGCTTTAAGAAAGAAGGGCTAGATGATTTAATTCTAAGAAAACTAAACATTAAAAGACCAGACAGTGATCTTAAAAAGTGGGAAGATTATGTTGTAAAACGGTTAAGAAATCCTTCGAAGGAAGTCAAGATTTCTGTTGTTGGAAAATATATTTCTCTTCCAGATGCATATAAGTCAATTTATGAAGCGTTGGTGCATGGTGGCATTGCAAACGATGCTCGTGTTGTTATTAATAGAGTAGATTCTGAAGATATTGAGAAGCTTGGTGCAAAGAAATACCTTCAAGATTCTGATGGCATTCTTATTCCTGGGGGATTTGGAACAAGAGGGATCGAAGGAAAGATTAAAGCTGTTGAATATGCGCGAGAGCAAGGGATTCCTTTTTTTGGAATTTGCTTAGGAATGCAGATTGCGTCTATTGAATTTGCAAGAAATGTTTGTGGGCTTAAAGGGGCTAATTCAACAGAATTTGAGAAATTAACAAAGTATCCTGTGATTAGTCTTTTGGAAGAACAAAAGAAAGTAAAGAATATGGGAGCGACCATGCGCTTGGGAGCCTATCCTTGCAAGCTGCAGAAAAAAACAAAAAGCTTTCAGGCATATAAAAAAGAAAATATTTCGGAGAGGCATCGTCATCGTTATGAGTTTAATGATGAATATCGGAAAGCTTTTGAGAAAAAAGGTGTTATTTTTTCAGGGATTAATGTAAAAAAGAAACTTGTGGAGATTCTTGAGCTTAAGAGTCACCCATGGTTTGTTGCATGCCAGTTTCATCCCGAGTTTAAATCAAAGCCAGATAAGGCGCATCCTTTGTTTCAGAGTTTTGTTGCTGCTTCTTTGGCAAAAAAGTCTTAACCCTCTATGATTAAGAAAAAAGTTTTTTATAAGCCTGTTGTTTTTTTTCTTTTTTTAATTTCTTTATGTATTGCTTTTTGGCCTGCCATTGCATCGCACTATGTTTATCATGACGATGTTATTTTCTTTCTGAAAACCCCGACTAGACTAGAAACACCAGGAGTTGTTTATAATTTATCCATTGGACGTTTTATCGGCGCACATTTATTTTTGGCGATGGGACTTTTGATTAATTCTATTAAAGATCTTAATCTTGTTCGTTTTTTAGGTGTTATCAATCTTGCTCTTTGCGCATCAATCTTCTTTTTTTGGATTCGAAAGAAATTCTTCTCACCGATCAACGCTTTTTTGCTATCTCTAACTATTTTTACTTTGCCTTCTTTTCAAGTGGCTGTCTCTCAAACGGCAATGGCGTATCAACCGGTTTCGATTCTGTTTGTGATGGGCGCTTTTTTAGCTAGTGACCGCATTTCTTTGACAGATAAGATTCTTCGGCGGATAGTTAGCGGCCGATTTGCTTTATCTGTTTTTTTGTTGTTTTGCGCACTATCAATATACAAGCCAACATCAATGTTTTATTGGACTATGGTTGGAGTGGTGATTTTATTCTCTGAATTTTCAAATGTTTCTGAAATTAAGAATCGGATGATTAATTTATTTTCGCCGGCGGTATTCTCTATGGTGCTTTCTTTAATTGTTCTTCATGTGGTTAAACCTTATTTTGCTCGATTTAATTTATTTGGATACAACCCGTATGAAGTCACAGCAGACTATTTTGGAAAAATAGCATGGTTTTTTCGAGAGCCGCTATTTAATGCCTTAAATTTGTGGAATATTTTTCCCCACAAGATGTTTGCGAGTATTGTTGTTTTTTTTATTGGTTCTGCTATTGTTTTAGAAATTGTTCGACAGCCAAAAGAAAAAAGAGCTAAATCTTTTACAAATGGTTTTGTTCGGTCTTTGATCTTGATTGTTTTGATGTTTTTAAGTTTTTTGCCTAATCTTGTTTCCACTCAAAATGCTTTTTATTATCGATGTTTGGGGCCGTTGACAATCCTTGTTTTCTTTGTTGTGATATGGGCCGCAAGAGCATGGACTCAGTTTCTTGCTAAGGGCCGGAAACTCATATTTTCCGTCGTGCTTTTATTGTTAAGTTTTTACGGTATGGCGCAAGCATATCAGACGATATTAAAGTATCGAGTTATTCCAAGTCAAAAAGAAATTCAATTTGTTAAAGATCAAATAACAAAGGCAGACCTGAATCAATATAAAAGAATTTATTTTATTCAACCTCAAGAAAAATATTTAAAACATAGAGGTGATGAATTTGGTAACTTAACAACTTCCTATAGTCACAACATGGTTGGATTGACCTCTTTTGTCTTAAGGGAGATTGCGCAAGGAAAAATGGAAATATTTAATATTAGTTTTGATCCGAAGACAAAAACGGTTTTATATATTTTTAGAGATATTGTTAATAAAAGAAAAATGTTTCGCTATGAGATTAAAGTTGATTCAGGGACTATTCTTGATAAGCCGTTGCGTTTTCAAGAGAAAACGTTTGTTGTTGACATGAGACGTTTTGAAAATAGATAAAAGATGGCAAGGTAAGTTCTTTGGTTGAAAAAAATCAAAGAGAGGCTATAATGCTAGCTTGCGCGCGGGTGGCGGAATGGTATACGCGCACGTTTGAGGGGCGTGTGGGGTAACCCGTGTGGGTTCAAGTCCCACCCCGCGCATTAAAAGGCTTAGATAAGATCTAGGCCTTTTTTATCCACTATGTTCATAGAAGTTTCAAGTCTATTTTTGGATAAACATAAAGGCAGTGGCGATTTTTCTTTTGATAAGGTATAATATTTTATCAAATCAATATTTATTTAATTCTTTGAAAAGGAGATAATATGGAAGAGAATTTTGGAGTGATTTTTAAGAAAAGTTATGATTTACTTCTAAAGAATATTAAGGCATTTTCTATTGTTTATGCTATTTTCTTTGTTCCGACGACTGTCCTTGTTTTGTTGGGGGTTGGAAGCTTTAAACTTTTACAGACAGCTGATGCTGGCCCATCAGGCCTTTCTGTTTTAATTTCAGCAATAATTTTTATTCTTACAATTTTGATTTCTTTATTTTATTCGATAGCGCTCATTAAAACAGTTCACAATGTGGCACAAGATCAATCGGTTAATGCGGTGGAAATGTATAAACAAGCAAAGGATATTTTTAGTCCTTTTGCAATTGTATCTATTCTTGTTTTTGTGAAGGTTATTTTGTGGTCCTTGCTTTTGATTGTTCCAGGCATTATTTTTTCTGTTTTGTATGGGTTTTCTAGTTATTCGGTGATTATTGACGATAAAAGAGGAAATGAAGCTTTGGCTTTTAGTAAATCTGTTATTAAATCAAATTTAAAAGAGTTTTTGCTTAAAATGTTTGCGTTAATGGGTGCTATGATTTTAGCGGCAATTTTGATTAGCCTTGTATCTGCTTTTTTTATTTTGATTCCATTTATTGGAGTCGCGGTTGGAACTATTGCTAGTGAAGTTGTCAAGGCAGCGCTCGGCATTTATGCTTTAATTTTTAGTTATTATTTGTATCAGGATTTAAAAAATAAAACAGTTGCACAAATTTAGGATTTATTGGGGAGATTAATGGATAAAAAAATTAAAGTTAGTGTTAGTATTTTGTGTGCAGATTTTACAAATTTAGCGAGTGAAATTAAGATGTGCGAAGAAGCCGGTGTCGACATGCTTCATATTGATGTGATGGATGGCCATTTTGTTCCAAACATTACGGTCGGAGCTCTTATTGTAGAGGCTATTCGTCCTATTACGAAGCTTCCTATTGAAGCACATTTTATGATTGAAAACCCAAGCGCATATATTGATTCTTTTTTAAAAGCTGGTGCCGATTCTATTTCTTTGCATGCGGAGTGTTATGCTTTAGAAGGTCATTTGTTCAAAGAAGCAGATGGGTATACTCGTCGAGTGGATGCTGTTAACACAATAAAGCTCAAAAAGGATATTCAAAGAATTCAGGATAATGGGAAAAAAGCTTTTGTTGTCTTGAATCCATCTAGCCCTATTTGCATTCAAGGTGTTCTAGATCAGACTGATGGTTTCTTGGTGATGTCCGTTAATCCAGGGTTTGCAAAACAGAAATTTATGCCAGTCGCTCTTCCTAAGATTCAGGGGCTAAGAGACATTTTTGATAAAGACATCGCTGTTGATGGTGGCATTAATGAATTAACAGCACCAGAAGCTGTAAAGGCAGGAGCTAATATTCTTGCTACAGCTAGCTATTTCTTTGGTTCCTCAAAGCCTAAAGAAGTGGTCAAGTATCTTAAAAGTTTAAAAATATGATATACTTAAGAGCGGAGGATGTCTCACCATGAAGAATAAAATTTTTAAAGGACAGATTGCTATCGAATATCTTTTGCTGCTGACGATTTGTGCTTTGGTGGCTTTTTTGGGTTTTAAAACTTTTTTTGGAGAAGACGGACAGGTTAGGGATGCGGCAACAAATTATTTTGTTAAGGTCCAGAATGCAATTGTGGGGGATCCAGTTGACGGAACGGCTTTGAGCAGTGTAATACCTCAATCTGAGTGGGAACTTTGTGAGGGATTAAGCTATGATGAATGCGGGATATTGCCTTTATGTCTTTGGGCATGGGGATTCGCCTTTGATGATGGTGGGCATTGTAAGATTGACGGTAGTTACGCTGGATTATGTATGCATAAAGATTATGCCAGCTGTGGAAGCGGTTTTGAAGTTGCTTGTTGGCCCTGCGACAGATTTTTGGGTTGTTGCGATACAGTCCCAGACCCTGATGTGCCTAACGGGAAATGTTATTTTTGTTCAGGCATGCCTATTTTAAATATACCATAAAGATATCCTTAAATATTCCTTTGATCCCTTACAAAAGAACTTCCTTCGATACTTTTTGCATATTTCTTTAATTCCGCTCCGATTTCAGCCACTTGAGCGATATGTGTAATAGCTTGTTTGCGGCTGCTAACAATTCCAATGGAGATCGCTAGAAGCCCGATAGTGATTTGTTCGCCTTGGCGATTTTTTGCAACAATATAGCCTTTTTTACGGTCTTTCTCGTTATAAAAAAACGGTGCTTTCGTATCAAATTGTTTGATTATTTCTTGAGCAATATCATCGGCAATGGCATCTTCGCAGATAAAAACAAAGTCATCGCCGCCAATGTGCCCTACAAAAGTTTCGTTGTTGCCTTTTTCTTGGGATGCATTGATAATGATGCGAGCTGTTTCTTTAATAATTTCATCGCCTTTTTCAAAGCCATAAATATCATTATAGGCTTTAAATTTATCTAAATCTGCATAGCCGACGGCAAAAGGCTCCTTGGTTTGAATGCGATATTGAAGTTCATCCATGATTGAGTTGTTCCCGGGAAGGCGCGTTAGAGGATTGGCATCTAGGCTACGTTTGGTTCGTCTCAAGATCATACGGATTCTAGCCAAAAGTTCATTTGGCTCAAACGGTTTTACAAGATAGTCGTCTGCGCCAGCTTCAAGTCCGCCAACTTTATCTTTGACTTCGCCTTTTCCTGTGAGCATGATGATAGGCGTATGTTGCAATAAAATATCCTTTTTTATGATGCGACAAAATTGACGACCATCCATGATTGGCATTTTATAGTCTGTGATGATTAAATCTGGGGAGCAAGCTTTAGCGAGTCTGACGCCTTCTTCTCCGTTTGATCCTTGAAAAACAATGTAGTCTCCTGATAGGGTTAATTCTAAAACATCGAGAATATCTGGATCATCGTCAAGCGTTAAGATTTTTAATTGATTCATTTGTTTTCTTTCAATCCTTTTTTATGGGCTTAAAGTTTCTTGCGCATCAGGTTTTTCTTCTTTTCGGGTAATAGGGATTGTAAAATGAAATGTTGTTCCGACGTTGATTTCGCTGGTAGCCCATATTTCCCCTTGATGTGCTGTGATGATGTGTTTAACTAAAGAAAGCCCTAACCCTGTCCCTTTGATGCTTTGATTAAGGTCGTTCTCAACTCGATAAAACTCATCAAATAGGCGAGGAAGGTCTTCTGCTTTGATACCAGATCCAGTGTCTTGAATTTCAAAAAGGACTTCTTTTTCGTTGTAAGAGGCTTTGATATTAATTTTCCCATTTGGTGTGTATTTAATAGCATTGCTTAAAAGGTTGATAAAAACACGTTCAATATGTTTTTGATCGATTAAAATATCTGGAATTTGTTCGGGTATGTCGCAAGAAAATGTGATTTGTTTTTCTTTCATCTGAGGCATCAAAAGGTCGCGGGTGTTTTCAATGAGATTTTTTATAGGAACTTTTTCAAAATTCATATCGATACGTCCAGATTCAATGCGAGAAATATCTAAAAGTTCATTGATGAGTTCGACAAGATTATTCGAATGTTTATTAATTTTTTCTAACCGCTCTTTGACTTTGTCTGGAATTTCGCCAAGTTTCCCTGACATCAAAATTGAGGCGTATCCTTTAATAGACGTCAATGGAGTTCTTAACTCATGGGAGACTGCGGAAACAAATTCGGTTTTTGTTCGACTAATTTTTTGTACTTTTTCTAAGGCGGAAGCAAGTTGTTTGGTTCGCTCCTGAATCTTTGATTCAAGCTCTTGTCGGGAGGTGTATACTTGTTCAAAAAGTTGTGCGTTTTCAAGAGATTGACCAATTTGATTTGTGAGAATAGAAACCATTTCTTCATCAGCTTCTGATACTGTTTGCATTTCATTTTGATTTCCTACGAAAATAACACCAATGGTTCCATCTTGAGTTAGGATGGGAGATAAAATAAAATTATTGGATCCAAAAACATTGATAATTCTTTCTTTTTTTGCTTTGGATGCTGTTGCAGAAGATAGAGCGTAGCCTTCTTTAAATAAAGAAGAAAATACGGGGTCTTTTGTAAGGTGACTAGAAATTTCTTGAGTTTTAGAGTCTGAAAATCCAGAATTGACACGAGTAATTAGATTCCTTTCTTTATCAAAAGTAAGGATGAGGATTTGTTCAAATCCAAGTTGAAGCATGAGTGCTTTATCTAGTCTTCGAAAGATTTCAGATTCATCTAAAGTAGTGCTAATAAGCCGAGATGTTCTTTGAAGGGCGTCAAGGCTAGAGAGACGCTTGTCTAATTCTTCTTGCGCACGGTTAAGCTCAAGATCAGTTTTTAAAATAAGCTTTGCTTGTTCATCCAAGTTGTTAAACGATAGTTTAAGTTTTTTTAAGGCAGAGTGAAGCTCTTTGATTTGATCAATTTTATTAATCAGAATAAAAACGAGTGTTGCGATTATTGTTAGAATTGTAATTCCAACAATCGCAAAAAAAGTAATATCAACAGAAGAGCTTGTAATGTTTAGCATAGGTAATGTCGTTAATTTGAAGCTTTAGTTAATCTCTTGATTTAATATACTAATAAACCTTGTGGTGTTCAATAGCTAAGATAGATATCGTTTCGTTTTGTAAAAAAGATTGTCCAGCTTGTCCCGCTGTTCCTAAGGGGGCAAATTCTCCGTAAGCATACATTCCAAAAATAGGAACGTTTTCTCCTAGAACTTCTTTGATAATCTGAATTTCTTGAAAAACGTTACGGCCTAATAATTTCTGCCTTGAAACAGACTCAAAAACAATAATAACATCGGGAGTTCTTCCAAAAAGAGATTCTTTTACTTCACAAGCAGCCGCAAGTGTAGAATCCCGACAAGAGTCTTTGTTTCCAATCATAATATGAACTTCTGTTCCTTCTGGAATTTCACCTTGGCAGATGAGGTCGCCCTCATGGGTTACGTTTACAACTTGTTGTAAGAGATATTTTTTTTCACCTTCTATCAGCATGCCTAAAGGATAAAAGTCTCTCATGCGATTTAAACGATTTGAAAAAAGAGAAGCGGCTTGATCTGCGAAGAATTCTTCATAAATGGAAATGGCTTTTTTATTGTTAATTTTCTTAATAATATTTTTTTCTGCTTTTGTAATGATGCGCGGTTTTCCTAGAGGTTTCCACCCGTGTTGACTAGAAAACCCAGCTGTCATCCGTCCACCCATAATGATGACAGCAGCAGAGTCTGTTAAGATTTCATTCTCAAAATATTGATATGTCTTTTTTGATTGGAAGTCATCGCTGCTGCCGGCCCCAAGGATAGGGGAGAGGAGACCTAGAGATTCTTGAATTCCTTTAAGAAGCATAGAATTGTTTTGGGAAAGGCCGTCGGTTAAAAGAAGCGATATTTGCCGACGATTTAGACCAAAGTCTTTGAGTGTTTTTTTTGCAATTTCACTAGAATCTAAATTAATTTTGTCTCTGCTGATATTTTTAATACAGCTAACACCAAAATGAATTTCTTGGGATCCGATGGCTAAAATAGAGACGCCCCATGTTTCAATGGTTTTCGAAAGAATAAGACCGCTTGTTGAGCACCCTACGATCTTAGCGTCAGGAAAAGTTTCCCTGACAACCCGTATTGTTTCGATTCGGCTGTAATGGATTGTTGAAAAAATAATGACAAGGTGGACAGGATTTTCTTTTGTTTGGATTTTAGCTTGCGCAGCAGCATTTTGTGCTGCACGGAAGGGATTTTCATCTTTACTAAAACCGACACCAATGTGTATAGACATAAAGTAATAATATTAGTATTAATAGGTTAATTATATCTTCTATAGTATAAGGTAGATTTTTGAGTGTCAACCTTAATTCCGTTTTAGAGAAATTATTATTTTTGGAAAAGGATTTGTTTAAAAGAGTAAATTAAAATTAGGGCCAATAATTTTTGTTGACCATACTGATAGATGTGATATTATTTTACTCGCCTACTGTTTTTTTTCTAGAGAAGGCGATTAGATAATCTTTTTTAAAGGTTTTTAGAATAGAATATATGGCCCCATCGTCTAGCCTGGTTAGGACAGGTGATTCTCAGTCATCAGACACGGGTTCGAATCCCGTTGGGGCTACCAAATAAAAGGGAAGGCTTTTGCCTTCCCTTTCTTCATTTTTTCAAGCTATATTGATGTTAATCGAAGCATTTTTATCTCTGCCAGAGAATTGGCGGTGGATAGACCGCAGTATTTTTTCGGGAAACGGTTTTAGATATATTTCGATTATCGAAATAAATATTTCGATAATACTTGACAAATATTTCGAAAAGTTGTATATTTAGATTAGTTAAAAAGGAAAGTGGTCATGGCATCAAAGAAAATAAAAAATAGTGAGGATTTTGAAGAGGTTTATATTGAGCCTGATGTTCCTATTTATACGACGGGAATTGTATGTAAAATTTTAAAAATTCCTATTTGGGTTTTAAAACAATTAGATAAAGAGGGTATTGTTTCTCCTGCTCGTAAGAATGAGGGGGAGTCGAGATTGTATTCAAAGCGTGAATTAAAAGAAGCTCAGCGGTGCTGGTTTTTTATGGAGAAGCATAGCGTAAAGATACCTGGACTTAAGGTGATACTTGAAATGGAAAAAGGAACATTTAAGATTAAAAAAAAGAGATAAAATTTTTTACCTAGGAATTGGCACTCCTTATGGTAGAGTGCCAATCGATAGATTGGTTAAGTTGAAAGGAGGTGAAGGAAATGGAGATTTTTTGAGAAATTCATCGTTCAGGTGAACTTTGGGTGATTTAATCAAGGAAAAATTTAAAAAAATAGGAATAAAGCTTTGAATTAAGGAGGCGGTTACAATGACACTTGTACCTTATAGAAAAGATAATTGGTGGGTGGATCCTTTCTCTGAATTAGAGGGAATCCAAAAGCAAATGAATCAACTTTTTGATTTTTCTTTAGCGCGAAATCCTTTAGGGGACACAACATTGTTGGGTGGACAATGGGCTCCAGCTGTGGATGTATATGATTCAAAAGATAGTCTTTTGGTTAAGGCTGATTTGCCAGGCTTAACTAAAGATGAAATTGAAGTTTCTATACATGACGGCAGCCTTATTTTAAAGGGTGAGAAAAAAAAGGATACAGAAGTAAAGGAAGAAAAATATTTTAAAACAGAGCGGTTTTATGGAAGTTTTTTCAGGACGATTCCTTTACCAGCTTCTGTTGATGTTAATAAAGTTGATGCAAAATATCAAGATGGGGTGCTTACGCTGACATTACCAAAAAAAGAGGAAGCAAAGCCAAAACAAATTAGTATAGATGTTAAATAACCCAGTGCGAACTTCTCATTTTTCGGAGGTTAAAATAGGAGGTGATTAAGATGTTAGAAAAGTTTAGAAAAAATAAAGATGAAGAGGAGACGACTGTTGCTCCATTTGTCAATATATATGAGAAGGATAAAGAAATTATTATTGCTGTAGAAATGCCGGGTGTCGACAAAAATTCACTTGATCTTAATCTGGATGGCAATCAGCTTATTATTCAAGGAAAGAAGCAGAAAGAGGAAATTGGTAAGGAATATACGCTTCTTCATAGAGAAAGAAGGCCTGTTTCTTTTGAGCGCCGATTTGAAATTAATACACAAATCGATAGAGAAAAGATTAAGGCTGAGTATACGGATGGGGTTCTAAAAGTTTCATTATCAAAATCTGAAGAAGCGCAGCCTCAGAAAATAGTTATTAAAACATAATGATGGGGGGGGTGTTTCCCCCTATCATTATGGCATTATAGGAGGAAAGGTAAAGAGTATATTTGTAGGAGGTGCAATATGAGAAACAAAAGAATCTTAATAACAGTGGGGATATTTATTGTTGTTGGAATTTTTTTGTATAATATTCCGCTTTTTGCTCAGGAAACAAAAGATATTATAGAGCTGAAGAAACAGATTTTGGTATTGCAAAAACGTGTTGATGAATTAGAAGCAGAAAAACAGAAACAATATACTGACTCTACAATGCACCCGCGGGTTAAAAGCGGATTTGTTTGGGACCCGTTTGAGGAAATGGATCGGATGCAGGCAGCGATGGATTTAATGTTTCAGGATTCATTTGGGCGTTCTGGGTTAGCAAGGGGAGCTTTTGTCAATAATATGAGTTTTGATTCTGCGGTTAATATTAATAAGACTCTTGATGGGTATACGATTGAATTTGACATGACAGGCATGGATCAAGACAAAGTTGATATTCAGATTAATCAGCATTCGGTTACAGTGAAAGGGGAGTACTCTACGCAAGAGAAACAAGAGGGACTTAATCAGTCCCTTCAGATAAAAAGTTTTGGTTCTTTTATGAAAACTATACCTTTGCCGCAGGACGCGGATACAGCTAAGATGAAAACGGAGAAACAAGATAATAAGTTAATTATCTATTTGCCAAAAAAGAAATAGCGGTGAGCAATATTGATTTGTTTGATCAGTATAGGGTTTGATAAATTTACGTAAAAGAGCTGAGAGACGATGTGGTATGTGTTTGAGCTGGCGATGGAGTAGATAGTGTTAAATAAAGATTATTATAAAATTTTAGGAGTGACGCAGAACGCCAGTCTTGCGGAGATCAAAAAGGCTTACCGGAGGCTTGCGCTTAAATATCATCCGGATCGCGTGGTTGCAGGTAAAAAGGTAAAAGCCGAGGAGAAATTTAAAGAAATTTCTGAGGCATACTATGTTTTGAATGATAAAAAACGTCGACAGGAATATGATTCGTATCAACATGGGTCATCTACGGGGGTTCAAGGAGATTTTGCTTATTCGCAGGGGTTTGATTTTGATGAAATTCTTAGGCATCTTCGAGGATTCTCCGCGGCATCAAAAAAAACATCCGACGGAGAATATTATTCTAGATCTTTTGAAGAGGATGGATTTTTTGATATCTTTGAGCATATAGGAGGCGTTCAGGGTCATTCGCATCATTATTCTTTCGGAGCAGGTGGAAATTTCCAGAAAAACCATTCTGTTCGGCAGGAAATAACAGATATTATTGCAAGGATTCAGATTCCGCAAAATTTGCTTATGAATGGCGGCGAGGCTAAGTTTAATCATAATGGCAAAGAGATATCCCTTAAAATTAAGCCAGGAACGCGCCATGGGCAAAAACTTCGCCTGCGCGGACAGGGGAATATGTGCTCCTGTTGTCATCATTTAGGGGATTTAATTGTAGAAGTTGAATAATTCTTTAATTGTTTTGATGGTCATTTGATTGTGAAAAACATAAAAAGCATAAGCAGCATCGAGAGACATATGAAGGCTGCGGGGCTTTTCTTTGCTTTATTGCTTTTGCGCAGAATCTTGTAGAATAAACCTGAAAAAAAGTTCATCTTTTAGGCGGACTTTTTTATTTCTTATATTATTGAAATAACAGGACAGCGAATTGATATTTTAAAAAAGGGGGCGAAGATGATTGTGCTCTTCGCGATTCCGGATTTCGCCCCCTAGGGAGTATTAGATATCCCTTTTTGTCCAGAATACAAATGCGAACTTTAGAGCTAATTTAATTATAGAACATATTTTGTGAAAAAACTAGGGGCAATAAAAGAAAAAACCGCTATGGTGAGAGTTGCTGGGATTAAAGATTAGTTTTAGTTAATTTTCTCTTATATGAAGACTGAAATAATTGTTAGAATTCCAAAGAAAAGAATAAAATATCCAAAGTTTACTTTTTCAGCAATTTTAAAAAGAAGGTGGATTGTTAGAAGTCCAAAAATAAAAGAAAATAGAAATCCGGCTAGAGCCTCAAAGCTAAATTCAAAATATTTTATCCCTAAGAAAATATTTCCAATTAGAACGATTGGAAGGCTCATTAAAAAACTTAGTTTTAGCGCTACTGTTTTATCAAATTTCTTAAGAAGCAATGCGGCGACGGTTGTTCCAGACCGAGATAATCCTGGAAGAACAGCAAAGCCTTGAATGAATCCTAAGATAATGGCATCGGTTTTTTTTAAGTCTGAAATATTTCTTGAACCTGTTTTTTTGGTTCTAATTTGTAACAAAGCGGTTAAAAGAAGAAGGATTCCTACGCCAGCTGTGATAATTTTTCCAGATAGACGTATTTGATTTTCTATTTGAGAGAGAAGAGTAATGAGCCCAAAACCTAGCAGGCCACTGATGGTCGTTGAAATAATTAAGAAGGTTAGTAATTTTTTGTTCTTTTCTTCTGCTGTTTTATAAAAAAAGAGTGCTTTTAAAAGGGAAAGGACATCTTTTCTGAAATAGACAAAAGCTGCGCAAAAGGTCCCTAGGTGTAGAAAAAGAGCAAGTTTAATAATAGAAAAAAGGTTTTCGCCAGAGAAGAAGTTTATTTTAATAAGAGCAATGAGCCCTTCAGAACTTATGGGAAGCCATTCTCCAATGCCTTGAGCGATGCCCAATATAATATTTTCAATCCACATAACAACCTTTCTTTTTATTTTCTGCTAGCATCATAACAAAAAAAACTTTTTCTGTCTCTTAAGAATTGTAAAATTAATATTATTGGCTTTGAAGCTATGGTATAATTCAGAAAAGATCAAATGATAAAAATGAGACGAGAAAAAATAATAATTAATTTATCTGAAATTTCTGAAGAGAAGCTTTTAGCTTCACGTATTTGTGACCTTCCCCTCGCGATTGCTGGGACGTGGATTGAGGAATGCATTAGTGAAGTTTGTGCCGAGCTTGAAAGTAAAAATCTTAAATTTAAACCAGAATTTTATTTAGCGGAAGAATGGTTGACGCCGGAAGATGAGCCTGTTATTGGTATTCCGTTTTATTTGGCACATCCGGCTTTGATGAAGCTTGAGCAGAAGATGATGCTGGATGTGGAAGGTGGAACAAAAAAAACATGTTTACAGCTTTTGCGTCATGAATTAGGTCATGCGATAAGCTATGCGTATCGCTTGCATAAGAAACGCAGTTGGCAAGAAATGTTTGGTCATTCGTCGGAAGAGTATGATGATACATATCGTTATCGACCGCATAGCAAAAATTTTGTTCGTCATTTAGATGGATTTTACGCGCAGTATCATCCAGATGAAGATTTTTCAGAGACTTTTGCGATTTGGCTTACACCGAATGCGGATTGGCAAAATCAATACAAGAAATGGAAGGCTATTAAAAAGCTTGAATATGTTGAATCGTTGATGAAAAAAATTCAACATAAAGATCCTTCTGTTAAAAAAGGAAAAAAGTATTGGCAGGCATCGACACTGAAAATAACGCTAGAAAATCATTACAAAAAAAAGAAACGTTTCCATGCCGAAGATTTTCCTCATTTTCATGACGAGAATCTAAAAAGAATTTTTTTAGAACGAACAGAGGAAAATAAAAGTATGCCACTGGCTGTCAAGAGCATATCGAAGTATCGTCGAGAAATATTGAATAATGTTTCTATGTGGACGGGAGAAAAAAAGTATATTATCAATGATCTTTTTAAAGGGATTTGTGTTCGATGTCGCGCGCTTAACCTTGTGATCAAAGATTCTGAAAGTGTGGCAATTTTAAAGGTATCAACATATATCACGGCGCTGACTCTTAATTATGTTTATACCGGATGGTTTCGAGGAGATAAAAAATAAAATATTATGAAGAAGCTTAAAGTTCTTTTAGTTTTCGATAGTCCGCATGCAAAACCAAGAGGCTATGATTTTAATGAAGAATTTAAGGACGAGGATAATTGGTATACAGAAAGCGATGTTTATCGTGCTCTTTTAGAAAATGGGCATACAGTGCGCGTGCTAGGACTTTGTAATGATATTGGTGTGTTGCTTGACGAGGTTAAAGAATTCTCTCCTGATGTTATTTTTAATTTAGCTGAAGTGTTTAATCAAAAATCTCATCTGGATAAGAATGTGGCGGGGCTTTTTGAGATGTTAGATATCCCCTATACAGGGTCTTCTGCAGAAAGCCTTTTTATTTGTAATGATAAAGCCTTAGCAAAAAAAATACTTCGTTTTCATCGTATTCGTGTTCCGCGATTTCATACATTTTATCGAAAACATAAAGTGTGGCTTCCGAAATATATAAAGCTTCCAGTGATTGTTAAGCCGTTAAGCGAAGAGGCTTCTCGAGGGATATCGCTGGCATCTGTTGTCGATAAAGAGGAGGCGCTTATTGAGCGTGTTCGTTTTATTCATGAGAACATGAACGCTGATGCTATTGCAGAAGAATATATTGAAGGCCGAGAAATGTATGTCAGTATTTTTGGAACTAGGAGATTAAAAGTATTACCTCTAAGAGAAATGAAATTTGGAAAAATGTCTGAAGATGAGCCGCGCATTGCCACATATAAGGCAAAATGGGACGATAAATATCGAGAAAAATGGGATATCAAAAGTGTTTTTATCGGAAAGCTTTCTGGAGATCTAGAAGAGCGAATCAAAGAAACATGTAAACGTGCGTATAGAGCTTTGAATATTCAAAGTTATGCACGTTTTGATATTAGGGTAACAGAAAACGGGCGCATTTATATTATCGAGCCGAATGCAAATCCTTGCATCGCTCGGTGTGACGAGGTGGCCCAGTCAGCCGAGAAAATAGGTATTCAGTATAACGCTCTTATTCAAAAAATAATTTCTTTAGCATTCCAGCAGTTAAAATAAAAATTATGTTGATAAATTTTCTGAAAGTTAAAAAATTTCATGTTAGCTTTATATTGTTTTTTGTTCTTTTTTTAGGTGTATCTGAAAAAAGCGAAGCTGCCAAAAAGTATCGTGTTTCTGCTAATTCTGCCATTTTTTCTAATAGCACAAAAGTTAAAAGGCTTTATGGCAAAAGTGTACATAAAAAAGTTTTGCCGGCGAGCACGGTTAAGGTAATGACGGCGTTGCTTGTTCTGGAGAAGCTTCCGTTGAGTCGTATGGTTAAAATTAGTAAAAATGCTACGTATCCTGAACCGAGCAAGATTTATGCTAAACCGGGGGATCGATATAAAGCGTCAGATCTTCTTTTTGCGATTTTACTTTCATCTGCCAATGATGGTAGCGTTGCTTTAGCTGAGGCGGTTGCTGGAACAGAAAAAGATTTTGTTGTTATGATGAACAAGCGAGCAAAGCAGTTAGGGTGTCGGCATACAAAGTTTGCGAATTCTAACGGACTTCCAACGAAGTCAGGAACGCAATATACAACGGCTTATGATATGTATTTGATTTTTAGGGCGGCGCTTAAACATTCTTTTTTTCGTAAAGCAATTACATATAAACATAAAACGATTTATTCAGAAAATGGGCGAAAAACAATATTGAAGAGTCATAATAAGATTTTGTTTTTTGATTGGAAACAAAAGCTTTTTGGAAAAACGGGATATACTAGAAAAGCAAAGTCTTGTTTTGTTGGATATACTAAGCAAGGCAATGATGACCTTATTATTGCAATTTTTGGTTGCAAATCTGGGCGCCGATGGAACGATATTAAGCATATCGTATCTTATTATGGAGGGATTTCACTGTAGAGCTTCGCAAGAGGGCAAGAGGTAGAATTTGTTTGCCAAATAAGACTTTATAGGGTAAAATCGTTTATTCTGTCACAATAAATTGGATGAAAAATGAAGAAAATACAATATTTTTGATCTTAATTTGTGAAATTAAAAAATAAATCAGTAGGTATATTGAAAGGAAAACAAATATGTTAAGAAGAGTAATATTGTTTGCTGCTGTTGTTCTTTTTCTTTTCGCACTGTTTGCGCTAAAGATGAATGAGTATAAAAGAAACTTTATTTATCAGAAAAATATAGAGGAGCAGCTGACGATTATTCAAAATAATCAAAAGCAAATAGTCAAAGTGTTGACGTCTCAAGGGTTTGCACGTCAGAAAGGTGCACAAAAGAACGAACGACCTCAGATCGATCCTAACAAAGTTTACGATATTGATACTAGCGGTTCAATGGTTAAGGGAAACCCAGAAGCAAAAGTAACCATTGTGGAATTTTCTGACTTTCAGTGTCCGTATTCTCAAAAGTTTCATCCAATTATAGCGGATGTTGTAAGTGTTTATCCTGAGGATGTGAATTATGTTTTTATGAGCTTTCCTCTTTCTTATCACAAGCAAGCAAAACCGGCGACAAAAGCGCTTTTGGTTGCTAAGCAGTATGGGAAATATTGGGAAATGTTGGATTTAATTTTTCAAAATGCTAAAGATTTAAGTGAAGACAAGTATGGGGAGTTAGCTGGACAGCTTGGAATTAACAAAGATGAATTTGTTCAAAAGATGCAAGAGCAAGATGCACAGCTAGAGCAAATGATTCAAAAAGATCTTGCGATTGCTGGAAAAGCTGACGTAGGAGGTACGCCAACGTTTTTTATAAATGGCAAAAGAACAAACGCGAGAACGAGCGAAGATCTCAAGAAACAAGTCAACGAGATTTTAAAGTAAAATAAGAGTAATATTTATTAACAGCATTAATCCTGCTTGCGTGGGATAAATTCGCTCCTGCTGCTTCGTTTTACAAGCAAAAGCGAAGCAAAACGGCAGGGGCTCATTCGGGGAGGCAATTCATGGCAAAAGTCGGTGGTTTATCAAAAATTAATTACAAGGAAACGCGAGGCATTAAAGTTGCTGGTGGATCTAAAGTTAAGGCAGGAACCGTTTTAACTCGCCAGGGGGACAAGTGGAAGCCAGGCATTAACGTTGCAGGACGTATGCATTTGACGGCTGCTTGCGATGGTGAAGTTTATTTTGAGAAAAAAAGAGGGACATATAAAAAGACTGTAACATTTGTTAATATTCGTCCGGTTGAGAAAACGGAAAAAAAGAAGACTGTAAAAAAAGTTGCTTCAAAGTAATTTAAACTTAGAAATAATTTTATGTGTGGAATCGTAGGATATATTGGCGACAAGAATGCACAGCCCATTTTGTTAAGCGCATTAAAGCGCCTAGAATATCGGGGGTACGATTCATGTGGCATTGGTGTTGTAGCGAATCAAAATCATAAAATCAATCTTTGTAAAACGCAGGGAAAGATTCAGAATCTTTCTGACCTCCTTGAAGCCCATCCTATTGCTGAGGGTTGCTTAGGGATCTCACATACACGCTGGGCAACGCACGGCAAGCCTACAAAAATAAATGCTCATCCTCACTTTGATTCATCTGGAAAGTTTTTGATTGTTCATAATGGAATTGTTGAGAATTATCAAGAGATTAAAGATTTCCTAAAAAGTAAGGGCTATAAATTTTTATCCGAAACAGACTCTGAAGTTATTGCGCATTTGATTTCTTTTTCGTACAAAGGCAATCTTCTCGAGGCTGTTCGAAAGACTGTGCGCAAGCTTAAAGGATCGTTTGCCATCGGTGTTATTAGCTCTAATCATCCAGATCAATTGATTGCCGCTCGCCTTGGTTCTCCGCTTATTATTGGAATGGGTAAGAATGAAAATTTTATTGCCTCGGATGTTCCTGCCATTTTAGATAAGACGCGCAAGATCGTTTATCTTAAAGACGGAGAGATTGCTGATATGACCAGAAAAGGCATCTCTATTTTTAATTTAGCTGGAAAGAAAGTAAAATATAAAGTTCATCAAGTCTCGCTTAAGATTGATTCTGTTCAAAAAGAAGGTTTTGCGCATTTCATGCTGAAAGAAATTTATGAGCAGCCTAAAGTTTTAGCGCGCATGTTTTCAAGCCGTATTAAGGGAAACAAGGTTGTTTTAGAGGGAATTTCTTTAAAAGATAGTGATCTTCAAAGAATTAATAATATTGTGATTGTTGCCTGCGGAACAGCGTATCATGCTGGCCTTGTTGGAAAATATATTATTGAGCAGTTAGCACGCGTGCCTGTTTTGATTGATGTTTCAAGCGAGTTTCGATATCGGACACCTATTATTGATAAAAAAACTCTTGTGATTGCGATCAGCCAGTCTGGCGAAACAGCCGATACTTTGGCAGCTGTTCGAGAGGCAAGTTCCAAGGGTGCAAAAGTAATTTCCATATGCAATGTTGTTGGATCTTCTCTTGCGCGTGAATCAGATGGTGTTTTGTATACGCATGCAGGCCCGGAAATTGGTGTTGCATCTACAAAAGCGTATACAGCGCAGCTTGGCATGCTGTATCTTTTTGCGTTGAAATTAAGCCTTATAAAGAAGAAAATTACACCTCTCAAGGCTGCAGAAATAATCAAAGGTCTTAAAAAAGCGCCAGCCGCAATTTTAAAGATTTTGAAACTTAGGACAAAGATTGCGAAAGTAGCTAAAGCTAATTCGCATTTTGGGTGCTTTTTATTTTTAGGCCGAAATATTAATTTTCCTTCAGCACTCGAGGGAGCCTTAAAGTTAAAAGAAATTTCTTATATTCCGGCTGAAGGCTATGCTGCAGGAGAAATGAAGCACGGACCGATTGCATTGATTGATGAATATCGCGCGGTTGTTTGCATTGTTCCTGAGTCAGATACGTATGAAAAAATGATTTCTAATATTCAAGAAATTCGTGCACGTAAAGGAAAAATTATTGCTATTGCAAGCGAAGGCGATCGCGTTATTAGTCAACATGCAAACAATGTGATTTATATTCCTTTGATTCATAAAATGCTTACCCCCATTCTTACGGTTGTGCCACTACAATTGATTGCGTATTATATTTCTGTTGCACGAGGTAATGACGTTGATCAGCCAAGAAATTTGGCTAAATCGGTAACCGTAGAATAATTTGAAAGATAGCTCATAGCGGATAGCGCATAGAAAAAGCAGATGAATTAAGGTTTTGATTTTCTAAACGCTAATCCCTATACGCTATATGCTAATTTATGTTATATATCGTCTCCACCCCCATCGGTAATCTTAAAGATATTACATTGCGTGCTATTGAAACATTGAAAAATGTTGATTTAATCGCCGCTGAAGATACGCGCCATACCAGAATTCTTCTCAACGCTTACGAAATCAAAACGCCGCTTACAAGTTATTATGAGCATAATAAATTATCAAAGTCTTCGTATATTTTAAAATTGCTGATGGAGGGCAAAGATATCGCGCTTGTTTCTGACGCAGGAACTCCTGGCATTAGTGATCCGGGCTATGTGCTTATTAAGCTTGCTAAAGAAAACGATATTCTTGTAACAGCTATTCCAGGTGCAACCGCTTTTGTGATGGCGCTAACTCTTTCTGGGATGCCTGCCAATAGTTTTAGTTTTGAAGGTTTCTTGCCGGTTAAATCTGTTGCACGACAAAAAAAGCTTGAAACTTTTAAAGATCAAAAAAAGACTGTTATTTTTTATGAAGCGCCTCATCGTGTCATCAAATCGCTTGAAGACATCAAGGATGTCTTGAAAGATCCTGTGGTTGTTTGCGCAAGAGAGCTTACCAAGAAGTTTGAAGAAGTCAAACAAGGTAAAGCCAGCGAGCTTATCACGCACTTTTCCCAAAAGCCTCCCAAAGGTGAGTTTGTGTTACTGTTAAATTTAGAAAATTGTAATGAATGAAAAGATTTAAATTTTTAGGTGAATTGAAAATATCTTAATAAAATTTGGATTTCTTAACATAGGACGGATTTGTGAAAAGAAGATATGGATTTTCTTTAATTTTGATTCTTTTTTCAGTTATTCTTTTAGGTTTTTTCTATGACATTGTGTTTTTAGGAAAAACCTTTAAGATTTCAACTATGTATGCTCAGGCGTTACCGTATGGCCCGTATGGACAAGGAGGGAATTTTCATAATTTCTTTTCTATGATTTTTTGTGATACGGCTTCACTGGAAGAATCGTTTTTTCAATTTCTAAAAATAAATTTTCAAAACGGCATTTTCCCGTTGTGGAATCCCCATCAACTCTGCGGAGTTCCGATGAGTCTCATGATGGAAGGAGGAATTTTCTTTCCGTTAAACGCACTTCTTTATGTCCTTCCAAATACAATTAGTTTTGATGTTTTGATTCTTGCTCGAATATTGGTTGCTGGATTGCTAATGTATTGGCTTATGAATGTTTGGAAATTTTCTTTCTTCCCGAGGATTGCAGCGGCACTAACTTTTATGTTCACTGGCCCTATGGTCGTAAATCAGCTGTGGACGGTTAATGCAGAGATTTTTCTTCCTTTATTGTTCATTGTTTCCTATAAAGTCTTTAAAGAGCCTTCGATCAAACATTACGTATTTTTTAGTTTGGCAATTGGATTAAATGTGTTTTCTGGACATGTGGAGCATATTTTCTTAACACAATTTTTGACAGCTCTATATGTTATGTTTTTGTTTTGGCAAGATGTCAAAAACAAGAATCCTAATAAAGTAAAAAAAATATTAATCCTTTTGAGTTTTTATATTCTTGGAATAGGGATTTCTGCTGTTGTTCTTTTTCCTTTTATTGCTGATTTTCTTAGAGCCTGGACATCTCATACAAATTTAACTGGACTAGAAAATCTAGAGCCAAAAAGCAAGATTCTTACTATGTTGGTTCCTGGTTTTTTTTCGGAAGGTCTTGCTACCGATAGTATCCGCTATACATGGGTAGGAGGCTATCTGGGAGTTATTGTTGTTTTGCTTGCTTTCTTAGGTTTTTGGCTAAAAGAAAGAAGATCGCTTGTTTGGTTTCTTGGCGGAATTGCGATATTTGTTTTTGGCAAGATGTTTGGTTTTATTTACGCTCAATGGATTGGATATTTGCCAGTTTTTAATATAATTCTGCTGGTATGGCATTTGTCTCATATTTTTGCGTTTTTAATTGCTTTCTTAGTCGGATTTGGGGTTCAAGAGCTTCTTAACAACCCAGCACAATCGCTTAAAAGACTTATTGCCATAGGAATTGTTTTGATTTTTTCTATTTTAGGATGTCTTTGGATTTATCGGCAAGAGCCTTTTTTTGATCAAGCTGTAAAAGCTTCAAGTTTTTCTCTATTAATTTTGTTTGTGGCATGTGTTGGTCTTTTTCTTTTGATTATTACAAGAAAAAAGAAAGCAGGATGGATAGCCGTTAGTGGTTTAATGGTGTTAATGCTTTTAGAGCTTTTTGTTTTAAATCCGAGATATCGTGTTAAGAGATTTGATTCTTTTCCTCGTGTTCCGTATATTGAATTCTTAAAAAATAAGCAAAAGGAATCTTCTTTTAGGTCTAACGGAATGTTTTTAGCTTTTTATAAGAATACAGCTATGGCTTACGGATTGGATAGTTTTGGCGGTCATCAATCGATTTATCCTTATCGCTATACTCAATTTGTGAAGAACTTAATTGACCCTGAGAGTTATGCAAAGATAGATGCCGGTCAGCTTGCTTCGGCGAACAATCAACATTTTGACAACACCGCTTTCTTAAGCATTGCCAATGTCAGATATATTATTATGGGCAAAGACATTAATTCTAAAGCAGCTGTTTATAACAAAGAGGTTCAGATTATCCCTTTGCCCGTAACGGCTCCTCGAGCGTATCTTGCTTATAATTGGGATTTTAAGAAAAAAGAAGAGGTCTTAAGCGTTATAAAAGAAAGGGGAGCAAGAATTGTTTCTCGCGTTATCATTGAAAAAGGCCCGCAAGAAGTTTTTCCTAAGGCAAGTGTTCTTGGCCAGGAGATTATTACCCCGATAAAAATCGAGAAAGTCTGGGCGAATGGTGTTGTCTTAAAAGCTGACGCAGAAAGAAGTTGCTTTTTAGTATTGTTAGATGCTTATCATCCTGGGTGGAAAGTTTGGGTAGATGGCAAGCCGTCTAAGGTTTATCCTGCCAATTATTTGTTTAGAGCTGTCTTTTTAGAACCTGGAAAACATGTGATTGAATTTCGCTTTGTTCCTTTTTGGTTTTATTTTGGTTTAGGCGTAAGTTTATTTAGCCTTGGTATTTGTTTCTTTTTGTGGATAGTTTCCCGTAGAAGAAAAATTTCGTAATTTTATTGTATTGATTTTTAGAAGGGCCCTGCAAAATTTATTTGCAGGGCCCTTTTTGATAGACACAGACCAGCCTGTGCTACCTCCAAGAGGAATCTTTGGTTTGGTAACCAATTCAACCTACCTGTGCCCGTTAGGGTGCGAGGTTGAGCGCGGTTGTTGATATTAAACTCTATTCCAACAAGTTGATTCTTTGTTTCTTTGGCTATGAAAGTTTGGAGCTTGTTTGTAATTTGTACCTTGTTTATTGGTTATTCTTTTTGCCTTGTGCAAAAAGCAAGCGCTTTCCCAAAACACCCCAAATCCCCTTTAAAACGCATATAGATAGGCTATACTTTTATATGTCAGGATAGCGGTATTGCAAGAAATAAGAATGTTTTTCTGTGCCACGGAGGAAGCATTGAAAATTTTAAATAAAAGTATATGTATTATTATAATGGTCTGTTTTCTTTCTATGACCATTATTCCTTCTCAAGCTTTGGCTCAAGGCGTATTTAGTATTCCGATTCCTGGTAGTGTGGTTCCTTTGAGCTCTGGCTTTGTACCTGTCATGCTCAAAGGTCTTAAGGTTTATCCTGATAATCCCTTTAAATTTGATTTTATTATTGATAGCGGTAACTCTGGGCTTGCTGGCGATGAGCTTAAAAGCGAGAGTGAAAAGCTTGCCCGATATTTCCTAGCTACGCTGACTACCCCAGAAGAAGACCTTTGGGTCAACCTTTCTCCTTATGAAGAAGATCGCATTATTCCCGATGCTTTAGGGGAAACAGAAATGGGCCAAGAACTCTTAGCTCAAGACTATATCCTAAAGCAAGTTACAGCCTCTTTGATGTTACCAGATAGCGAAACCGGAAAAGAATTCTGGGCTCAAGTTTACAAAAAAGCTTATGAAGAATATGGAACCACGAATATTCCTGTTGATACTTTTAACAAGGTTTGGATTGTTCCTGAAAATGCTGTTGTGTATGAAGACATTGATAAAGCATTTGTTACAGAGAGTCATCTTAAAGTGATGTTGGAAGAAGATTTTGTTGCAAGAGAGAAAAGTAAAGAAGATAGAAGGGAGAAGGATGTTCCGATTTTGACTGCTGGGCCGCAGTCAAAACGGAATGAATTCGCACAGGCTGACTTGACGTCGACTGAAAGTCTCCGTAAGTCAGGAGCTCATTCAAAAACGCCGACAGATGACAACAAATTAGCCTCTAGCGTTGTTCGCGAAATCCTTATTCCTCTTTTAGAAAAAGAAGTCAATGAGGGCAAGAATTTTGCTCAGCTTAGACAAATGTTTCATGCCATGGTTTTGGCCACTTGGTATAAGCAAGCTCTTAAAGAATCGATTCTTAATAAGGTTTATGTGGATAAAAGGAAAGTTGAGGGGCTAAATAAAGAAAATAGAAGGGAGAAGATAGAAGATAGAAAAAGTAAGAAAACAGCGGATAGCGTAGAGCGTATAGCGGATAGCAAGAATGAGGATCTAAGCGCTAAACCCTATACGCTAAACGCTAACAATAATTCTTCTGATCCTGATTCTCTTCCAACTTCTAACCTCCAACCTCTAACTTCTGAAGTCGATTATATCTACCAGCAATACCTTGCTGCCTACAAAAAAGGTGTGTGCAATATTCTAAAAGTTGAGTACGACCCTTATGCCAAAAAAAATATTCCAAGAAAGTATTTCTCCGGTGGTTTTGGAAGTCCTGGAGGAGCGGCGATTTCATCCTCGATTGTTAAGAAATCTTTAAAGACTTTGAAAACAATTGCCTTAGGTTTTACTGTGGGAGCCATGGTTTTGGTCGGTGTGGCGCTAACAAGCCTGGAGGCGCAAGCGCAAATACTCAACGATTTAACATCTATAAACAATTCTAACAAGTTAAATATAAAATCTGAAAGCACCGCACACATAATTGATCAAATAGAAAAAGAAGTGTATTTGCAATTGGCGGATTACATAAAAGAGCATCTTAACGCAACAGGTGGAAAGAGTGCGTTAAATATAGAATGGGATATAAAAACACAAGGGGGTATGACCACAGTCAATACAACTATTACTTCTGGTTCTGACTCAGGCGATATTCCTGAATATAGCACGGATGGATTACTAACAACATTACCAAGAAATGGCTATGCGATTGATGGGGATAACGTGACCATTTATTACCCAATAATGGTTGAACCAACTAAAACACAAGAAATAGCCCTTGCTCCACGAATTGATGTCTCCAGAAACGATAATCAGCAGGAAGCGTCCCAGGATAAAACTGATCATAAGCTATCACAAGAGTTTGAGGAGACCCTATCTCGCTTACAGAATGATTGGCTAGAGTCAGTAAGGGCATTATCTGAACCAGAACGATACGCGCACTTTAGTGCTGAGGAAAGGAGCGAACTGCTTCGTATCGCGGCTTATAAGCATATGCCTACTGCAATAGAGAATTATCACAAGATAGCGCATTATGATTGGGCTGGATATGACTTTGTTATGACTCTTGTACAAAAACACGTTGGAGCTGCAGAGTGGATCTGTATAGATCCACGCATTTTTAATGATATATTTACTTACGAACAAAGGAGTGCGATATACTTTGCTGCTGCGAAAAGTTTTAAACGGCTTGCTTCTCGATATCTTCCTGTAACATTGCGTTATCCAGATTGGGCATTTGAAGTCATAAAAGAATCTTTAGAAGAGTATCCTAACTCTAAAAGTAGGGCAGAAAAGGTCTTGATTAATGAGGATAAGCTTGATGTGCTTACAGAGTATGAAAAAAACGAACTGCTATATATGGCAGGGCAGATGAATCCTGGTGCGGCGATACAATCACTAGCAATTGAAAACTATGAGTGGATAGACTGTCCCTTTGTCGAAAATGCTATTGAAAATTTTGGAGCAGATTCTGAAGTTATCAGAGCTATGCATAAACTAGACAAATTTTCTTCTGAAGAAAAAAACAACCTTCTCTCCTTATCACTGCAAACATCATTGAATAAAACAAAACTAACGCTGATTCGAGATTGGTATCCGGTTCTTTCTCTATATTTATCAGATGAGTATACTGAGGAAGAAAAGGAAAATCGTCTTATGTTGGCTACAGATGAGAATTCTGCATTATTGATTAGGTATTTTCCATTATTTACAAATTATGACTGGGCAGCGCAAAAGGCATATGCGGCGATACAGCATAATGACGTAGCACTTTATTATGCTCTTGAGGATCCCTCGCGGTTAAAGGCATTGGAAATGACAAAGAGAAATGAACTGCTGCTTGGCGCTGCAGAGCGTGTGCCTGAATGCGCGTGTTATTTCAAAAAGCGATTATTGAAATTGCAAGACTCTCCTTTTAATGAGGCCTATTTTGATGCGTTGATTGAAGAGAATCTTGATAGTTATTTATCTGTTGGTCTAAGTGAATTTGCTAATAATGTTGAAGATGTAACAGGCGTGAATTCTAGTTTTGTTATTAAACTTAAAAATACTGATTTAATGACGTCAATAAATAAAAAAATAGAGATTCGCGATATAAGCGAAGCACAGAAAACATCGATTGCGGTCGCATCTATACGTTTGTGTGAGGCCTTAGGCATTCCGTACACTGATGTCGAATATTTTGAAAGAAGCCTCGATGTCATTCTTGATTTGCATGACACATATTTGAGTGAGATCGTTTTTGGCGAAAGAGACAGTAAGGGCAGAGAAATACACGTCATCAACTTGCTTGGTAAACCAAATAAAAGAAGCCCGAATATTAAATTCAGCGTAACTGAACAAGAAGAATTTGTGTTATCCACAGGAGTATTAAGAGACAATATGCAGTCATTTAAAGATGGGACTCACTCGATTAAAGATGTTGTTTCAGCGATTGAGACCTCGAGGGGACCTCTTAGGATCTACTTTGATACTCATGGAAACAAGTCAGGGTATGAGGCATGGGACATGAGCTACGAGATGCTCGCAAAGGCGCTTATAAATAGAGGAAATGTGGAAGATGTACTGATAATAAGTAATGCGTGTCTTGCCAAAAATATACATCTGAGTCTTACATCTTACTTGAATCAGAGCGAAAATCGAACGCCCTTTATACGTTATTCGCCAGCGAATACAGATGATTTAGCCTTTGGATCGGCATATGATTTGATTGAAAATATTCAGAATCATAGAAAAGAGCGCAATAGAATGAATAAGCCGCTAACAGTGTGGGATTTGTTTATGGTGGAAACTCAAAGTCTGGTGTTGGCGCAAGATCCATCGGCCATATTATCGGTGTCTTCTCAGGAGTTTCGAGACTTAATTAGAGAGCATTTTAGTGATGTTCTATCTCAAGAGATGCTCAATGATGTATTTGCTAAAACGAAAGAAGTACCAGATGTATCAGTTGAGTTGTTTGATATGTTCGGTGGTCTAACGCAGGGTAAAAAAGAAAGAGAGTTGTTAGCGCTACTCTTTTTTCTTGGGCTTGTGCCTGGAATGTTAAAGTTTAAAACAGAACAAGAATTCTTAAACCGTTTGCAAATGGAGATTGTTGAGAATGCTGTAGTAAAAGGAAAAGTCACTGGAATAAAACATAAAGGAAACGTTACTGGCTTGCCAACTCAAACGCCAGAACAAAAGCATTTAGCATGGGAAGTTATTAAAAATTCTCTTAACGTAGGGCAAGAGTTAGAAGTCATCGTAGATAACGGGGAAGGCAAAGAGCCTGAGATTATTTCATTAAGCGCAACATTGCCTGCAAGTTTGCCAGCTGATAACCCGATGGCAGCCTCAGCAATCGGGGCAGGGCAGAAGGGTAGCGCGCAAGCTTCGAGCGGATTGATTAAGAAAGCTGTCAAAGTAGTCGCCGCTGCAGTTATGATCGGATTGATGAGCTTGGCCACGCCGGTGTTTGGGCAAGGGCAAGCAACACCACAGACTTCTTTGGCTCAGCAATCTGTTGCTGACACAATCAAGATTAACGATACATTATCTTATCAGATTAATTATGAAATCATAGGAGGCAACCTAGACGGCACATCAGGCACAGCACCAGGGGAGTTTGATTGGCCGAATGATCCAATTTTTGGTCCAGATGGGAATCTTTATGTAGTTGACCAGAAAAACAACCGAATTCAAATGCTAAACAACAACACAGGTCAATGGGAAATCATAGGAGGCAACCCAAACGGCACATCAGGCACAGCACCAGGGGAGATTAATTGGCCGAAGGATCCAATTTTTGGTCCAGATGGGAATCTTTATGTAGATGACAAGAAAAACAACCGAATTCAAATGCTAAACAACAACACAGGTCAATGGGAAATCATAGGAGGCAACCCAAACGGCACATCAGGCACAGCACCAGGGGAGTTTAATTTGCCGTATGATCCAATTTTTGGTCCAGATGGGAATCTTTATGTAGCTGACATGGATAACAACCGAATTCAACGTATCACGATTGAAGAAATTATAACCCAACCTAATGCTCCAGTCGTCCAACCTGTTTTAGAACTAACTAAGCCTGTCGTTCAATCTGCTAAGAGCCCATGGCCTTCTCAAGATGTTTTAAAATTACCAAGCGTATCATTGACTCAGAGCAAGATCGCTGAGCTTCATCCTAGTGATATTGATAACTGGCGGTTTAATCGTATAACTGGAGATTTTACCTTTGACCATATCCCTCAAGAGACGCGAACACTGCATATTGAATATCATTATGAGAATGGAAAAATGATTCCTTCAGCCTCTTGGGGCAAAGATGATCCTTCAATCCCAAAGCGCAATGCACGCGGTTGGCTCATCGAAGCCAACCTAGGCGATTATTCCTTGGATGAAAAAGGACGGATTGTCTGGCATGTTGACCTTGATGAGTCTAGTACTGTTGAGAAAGAAATTCAGCAGGCCTTTGAGCAGGCAGAACAGGATTATGACCAGGCCTTTGGATCTCTCGAACAGAATAATACAGATAAGGCGCGCAAACATCTTATCCAAACAAAAGATATCATCCAAAAGCTCTTAGATAAGTATCCTGATGATTCATCGTTAAAAGATATTGTCTCTTATAAGAAATTCCAAACAGATCTTAATGTTGTTCTTCAGCAAATAGACGAACTTATCATGACGATAAGACAAAATACAGAGGACCAAAGACGTGTTGAAAATATTATGCAGTCATTAGAGAAGGCTTATGATAAAAAAGATATACCTACGCTTGATCAAACGCTTAAAGAACTTCAGAAAAATACACAATACAAAATGATCATTGAAAACTATGGAGAGCTGATCGAAAAGATAAAATCAGACATCAAGACATTATCTGCTCAAGCCCAAACGAAGTCTATCGATGATATTCAATTAAAATCATTATCTTGGAAATCTATTGCCGATAACCCAGCGAATCATCATTCTGAGCGCACTTACGCAAAAATGAAATACGCCTTAGCTCAAGAGCTAGCAGGCAATCCACAGATAGGTGTGATTATCGATAAGGCTACTCGACTTTTAGATGATACACCGTATCGCAATCGGGAAGAAGGCAAACTTGAGAGAACAGCTCAAGCTATTACTCGGCGGCTGTTAGCTGAAAATAGAGTTACAACGCCCGCCCAAGCTGGCCAGTCAACCCAGGTAGATGCAGCGATGATATCATCAGGCGTTCAAGCATCTTCGGCCAATAGACGTTCTGCTTCTGATGAGGTCGGCGGGATCGATTTTAACGCAAAGAATCTTGAGCTTAAGCGCACGGGTTCTTCGCCGATTCAATTTAATTTACCGCCCGAGTGGCAAGGGGTGGATTTGGAAAATATCCCAGGTTTTGTTCCAATGATTATTAATATTACACCTGTGACAGATTTTTCAGGTTTCTTAGGTTTCAATGAGGATAAATCTGCAGAGAGAAAAGAAGTTAGAAGTTAGAAGAGAGAAAAGAGATAAAAGAATGGAAAAAAGAAGACTA